>JASHPF010000030.1 GCA_030038295.1 Streptosporangiaceae bacterium | reverse complement strand
CGTACCGCTCGTCCGACAGGTCAGGAAAGAACGGCTCCAGCTGCAGCGCCGTGAGCATGCCCTTGTACACGATCGTCGCGCTGGACAGGCTGGCCAGGTACAGACCGGTCTCATGCTCGGCGCGCTTGCGCAGGCAGTAGGCCTTGCGGTCGAGCGCAAGGCCGGTCTCCCCGGCTAGTCCGGACACGATGAGCTGAACCAGTCCTGGCATGACCGCGCGCGCCCCGCTCCCGCACGCGGCCAGATCATGCGGCACGTCCCGCCAGCCGACCACGCCGAGGCCTTCCTCGGCGGCGATCCGCGCCACGGCCGCCCGCGCCGCGACTTCGTGACCCACGGGCAGGAAGGCGAGGCCGGCCGCATACCCGCCGATGGGTGGAAGATCAAAATCACAACGGGAACGGAGTAGCGAGTCGGGCATCTGGGTGAGAATGCCGGCCCCATCGCCGACCTCAGGATCGGCGCCCTTCGCCCCGCGGTGATCAAGATGGCGCAGCACGGTCAGCGCGCTCGCGACCGTCTCATGCGAGCGCTCGCCGGTCAGGTCAGCAACGAAGCCCACGCCGCAGGCGTCGTGCTCATTCCTGCCGTCGTAGAGGCCGCCGGCGGGCTGGCCTGTGGCGGTCCGGGCCGTGCTTGCCTGCGGGGTGGCAGCTGCCATCCAGAGCGCTCCCGTCGTCTCGTCTCGGCCGCGCCATCAGCTGTGGAGCGGTGGGGAGATCGGGACGACGCTGGCCCTGATCACTGGCACGCGGGACGACTCTGGCCCTGCCGTGCGCCGTCGGCAGGAAGCGTGACGCACGTGTTTCAGAAGTATAAACCACGGCGTCAGACCGGTGCCCGGCCCGCGCGAACCCTGTCCTGCCCGGGCTGAGCATGATCATCCGTCAGCGGCCGGAGCGGACCCCCTCGGCCAGCTCGGCGGCCAGCTCACGGACACCTTCCAGGCCGGCGCGCGGGCTGCTCGCGGCCAGCAACCGCTGCACGAATGCCGATCCGACGATCACTCCGTCGGCGAACCCGGCTACCTCGGCGGCCTGTGCTCCGTTGCTCACCCCGAGGCCGACCGCGACCGGCAGCTTGGTGTGCTCGCGCACCCGGCGCACCAGGCTGGCCGCCAGACCGCTGACCGTCGCCCGCGCGCCGGTGATGCCCATCAGCGACGCCGCGTAGACGAACCCGCCGCAGACCGAGGAGATCAGTTCGATCCGCTCGTCCGATGAGCTAGGCGCCACCAGGAACACCGGATCGAGGTGCTGCCCGGCCGCCGCGGCCAGCCACGGACCGGCTTCCTCCGGGGTCAGGTCGGGCGTGATGAGGCCGGCTCCGCCGACCGCCGCCAGGTCGGCGGCAAACCGCGCGACCCCGTGCTGGTCGACCGGGTTCCAGTAGGTCATGATCAGCGTCGGCACCCCGGCCGCCGCCACCGCCCCGACGGTGCGCAGCACGTCGGCGACGCGAGTGCCGCCGACGAGGGCCCGGTGTACGGCCTCCTGGATGACCGGGCCGTCCACGAGCGGATCAGAGTACGGCAGCCCGATCTCGATCACATCGGCGCCCGCCGTGGCGATCGCGAGCGCCGCCTCGATCGCGCCGTCCACCGAAGGGAACCCGGCCGGCACGTAGCCGACCAGGGCCGCCCGGTCCTCCGCCGCCGCCCGCTCAAACACGGTGCTGACGGGGCTCACAGGCCGAACCACTTCCTGGCGATGTCGACGTCTTTGTCGCCGCGGCCCGACAGGCTGACCAGCAGCACGGCGCCAGCACCGAGATCCCGGCCGACCTGGAGCGCACCGGCCAGCGCGTGCGCCGACTCGATCGCGGGAATGATGCCTTCGGCCCGGCACAACAGCGAGAACGCGTCCATCGCCGCTGCGTCGGTGATCGCTCGGTAGCTGGCACGGCCGGTCTCCTTGAGCCAGGCGTGCTCGGGACCGACGCCCGGATAGTCCAGGCCGGCCGAGATGGAGTGCGTCGGCAGCGTCTGCCCGTCGGCGTCCTGCAGCAGGTACGTGCGCATCCCGTGCAGCACGCCGGGCGAGCCGAGCGTCAGCGTGGCCGCGTTGCGCCCGGTCTCCAGGCCGTCGCCGCCGGCCTCGCAGCCCACCAGCGCGACCGTGGTGTCGGGGATGAAGGCGTGGAAGATCCCGATCGCGTTCGAGCCGCCGCCGACGCACGCGAGCACGGCGTCCGGCAGCCGCCCGGCGGCGCGGCGGATCTGCTCCCGCGCTTCGACGCCGATCACGCGCTGAAAATCGCGGACCATCATCGGGAACGGGTGGGGGCCGCCCACCGAGCCGATGCAGTAGTGGGTGTCGTCGACGGTCGACACCCAGTTGCGGAACGCCTCGTTCATCGCGTCCTTGAGCGTCCGGCTGCCCACCGTGACGGGAACCACCTCGGCGCCGAGCATCCGCATCCGCGCCACGTTGAGCGCCTGCCGCTCGGTGTCCTCCTCGCCCATGTACACCGTGCAGTCCAGGCCGAGCAGCGCGGCGGCCGTCGCGGTGGCGACCCCGTGCTGGCCGGCCCCGGTCTCGGCGATCACCCGCCGCTTACCGAGGCGCCTGGTCAGCAGCGCCTGGCCGAGCACGTTGTTGATCTTGTGAGAGCCCGTGTGGCACATGTCCTCGCGCTTCAGGAACACGCGGCACCCGCCGGCGTGCGCGGCGAACCTCGGCACCTCGGTCAGCAGCGTGGGGCGGCCCGCGTAGCCGCGCAGCAGCGCGGCCAGCTCGGCCTGGAACGCCGGGTCAGCCTTCGCCGCGGCGTACTCCGCGGTCAGCTCGTCGAGCGCGGACATGAGCGCCTCGGGCGCCAGCCGACCACCGAACCGGCCGAAATGGCCGGTCTCATCCGGGACCGGCTCGGCCTCGATCTCCGCGTCGGTCACGTCGTCTCCCCGCCTCCCGGCCGACGGCTGCGGCCGGACCGAAGCGCCGGGTGCAAGCCGGCCGTCACCAGGTCGGCGACCGCGGTCTTCGGGTCCTTCCCGGTCACCAGGCTCTCCCCGACCAGCACCGCGTCGGCGCCCGACGCGGCGTAGGCCAGGAGGTCGTGCGGGCCGCGGACGCCCGACTCGGCGACCTTGATGACGCCAGCGGGCACCCGCGGCGCCAGCCGGGCGAATACCGTCCGGTCGACCTCTAGCGTGGCGAGATTCCTGGCGTTGATGCCGAGCACGGTGGCGCCCGCGTCGATGGCGCGGTCCAGCTCATCGGCGGTGTGCACCTCGACGAGCGGCACCAGTCCGATCGAGAGGGCCCGCTCCGCCAGCGACACCAGCGCGTTCTGCTCGAGCGCGGCGACGATCAGCAGGACGAGGTCCGCTCCGTAAGCCCTGGCCTCCCATAGCTGGTAGGAGCTGACGATGAAATCCTTGCGCAGCACCGGCACGGCGACGGCGTCCCTGACCGCGGCGAGGTCGGCCACGCTGCCACCGAACTTGCGCTGCTCGGTGAGCACGCTGATGATGGCGGCGCCGCCCGCCTCGTAGTCAACTGCGAGCGCCGCGGGGTCCGCGATCGCCGCGAGCGCACCCTTCGACGGGCTGGCCCGCTTGACCTCGGCAATAACGGACACCTCGGGTCCGGCGAAGGCGGCCATCACGTCCCTGGGCGACGGTGCCCTGGTCGCCTTCTCCTTGAGCCGCTCCAGCGGGGTCGCCTGCTGGCGAGCGGCGAGGTCGGCACGCACGCCGTCGAGGATGTCGTCAAGCACGCTCACGCGAATCTGCCGTCCCCTCGGGTGGGATGCCTTGCCTGAAAATCGTAGCGATCGCGCCACCCGATCCCCGGCCGCCCCCTATCACGGGCCGGCCACGCTGCTCCCGAGCTCGGCCGCCTCGTCGGCGAGCCCGAGATCGTGGGCAGCGGGTCCGGGCGCCGGAGCGAAGGCCCTGGACACCGCCGGGTGCAGCAGGGCGCCCAGCGTGATGATGGCCAGCAGCGTGCCACCCAGGTAGCCCGCAGAGGCGAACCGGAATAGCCCAACCGCCACCAGGGCGGATTCCACCGTAATCGAGGTCAGCCAGGCGCCGTGGCTACCCGATCGCACCAAGGTGGCCAGCCCGCACACGACCACCGCGAGCACCAGGGTCAGCACCAGCCAGGGCAGGTTGCGCCGGCTGTACCCGATGCCGATGGCGGCGCACGCGCCCGCCTGGGCCAGCAGCAGCCTGCTGACCAGGTTGATGCTCGACTGCATGCCCTCCCCTGTCCGGCGGCCGGCCGAGCGCCACCACGGCGCCCGGACGGCTGCCGCGGCGCCCGGATTTCCCTCCGATATTACTGAGTTCTCTCGCTGCGTGCCGTTCGGGCGGTCTAGGCCGGGATGACCGGACCGTCGGTTTCGGCGCGCGGCGCCGTTGGGTCGTCGCCGCGGCTCAGGGCTTCCCAGATCGACGCGGAGTCCGGCGCGCGGCCGGCCGCTCGCTCCTGCTCCGCTCCGCGGCGCCGGGCTGCCCCGGCCGGGGAGTCATAGCGACTCGACATGACGGCCAGCCGGCGGGCGCGGCATACCACCAGGACGCCAGCGCCGACCATGGCGATGGCGCCGACCACCACCAGGGCCTGCCAGCCGGCCGCCGAGAATGTCACGTGCGGCGCGGAGTCCGCGATGTTCGGCACGGCCGAGGCGGCGGAGTCGCTGCCGTCGGTGACCGACCCGGCGCTCGCCGTGGCCGGCGTGATACCCGCGTTCGCGGCCGCGATGGCGCCGGCCGCGGTGAGGGTGAACGCCGTCGCTGCCAGCACGGCGCCGAGCGCCGCCAGCGCGGCTCCGGTGATCCGGCGGAGCAGCCCGCGGCTCGCCAGTACGGCCGCCAGCGTCCCGAGGCCCGCCAGCACGAGCGCGTCGGCATACGGGATCAGCTGAGCGCCGGTCACCGCGACGTCACTGGCCGGCAGCGGCCGCGGCGGGATCGTGCGGACGTGGGCCCAGGCCTGACGCGTCGACAGGAACACCAGACCCGCACCGGCGGCGCCCACGAGCAGCGCCGCAGCGAGCTCGCGGGCTGCGGTGCCGGCCCGGTGGCTCGGCAGCCCGGCGCCCGGCTCCGTGCCACTCGTCATGGACCGCCTCCCGGTTCTTCCGACAGCATGCAGGCTAGCGCCAGCCGCCCGACGCCAGGATCGGGGCAGCGCCGCACGCGCCTGACCGGAGTCCTCTACCATCGGGGGAGCCCGATCGGCTGACATCCCGCGGTGGTGCGGGGTCGCCCGGCCGGTACCGAGGAGTTTCGGTGACCCACGCCAGGGATGAGCGCACTGCCCTCTGTGACCTGCTGACCGAGCTGGGCCCCGACCAGCCGACGCTGTGCGCCGGATGGCAGACGGTCGACCTGGCGGCGCACCTGGTGCTGCGTGAGCATCGCCCGGACGCCGGGGCAGGCGTCATGGGCGGACCACTGGCCGGCTACACCCGGCGAGCCCAGAACCGGCTGCGCGCCCGGACGTCGTTCGCTCAGCTGATCGAGCTGATCAGGACCGGGCCGCCCCGACTGTCGGTGTTCGCGGTGCCCGGCGTGGACGAGCGCGCCAACCTGGTGGAGTATTTCGTCCACCACGAAGACGTCCGGCGCGCCCAGCCGGGCTGGCAGCCACGGGAGATTCGCGCTGACCTCGCGGACGAGCTGTGGCGCCGCCTCCGGCTGGCGCGACTCCTGCTGCGCCGCGCGCCGGTCGGGGTCGAGCTGGTGCGCGGCGACGCGGCGCCGGACGGCACCGGCCGGGTCCGGATCACGGCGCGCGCGCACACGCCGGTGGTCACGGTGACCGGCCGGCCCGCTGAGCTGACGCTGTGGACGATGGGCCGCACCGACGCCGCCGACGTGCAGATGGACGGCAGCGACGCCGACGTGGCCGCTCTGCGCGCTTGGCGTCACTAGTCACCTCCGCCCCATTAGCGTCGTTAGCTAGCAGTGCGCGCTTTGCGGTAGCAGAAACACTCACTCTCGCGATACCAGTAGCAATAGTTCACCGCAAGGTCGGCAACGCGTTACCGTACAGGCGCGAACCTTTAACTCATCTCCGTCACGATCCAGGCGTCCTAAAACCCCCCGCGATCTGACAGGTCGGAGAGGTACGTGCGCAATAGCAAGACACTTGCCGCCATCGTGGCGGCGGCCAGCACAGCGGTGTTCGCGGCCGCGTGCGGCAGTAGTTCCCCGAGCAGCAGCAGCAGCTCGGTCGACTGGGCGAAGGTCACCCACCTCACTGCTAGCGGTTCCACCGACATGGCGAATCTCGTCGCGGCTGCCGAGAAGGAGGGCCAGCTGAACGTCATCACGCTGCCGTCCAACTGGGCCAACTACGGCACGATCATGAAGGACTTCACCGCCAAGTACCACATCCACATCAGCGACGCCATCCCCCTGGGCTCGAGCGGCCAGGAGATCCAGGCCGTCCAGACCGAGAAGGGCCAGAAGCGCGCGCCTGACGTCGTCGACGTGGGCACCGCCTTCGCGGTCGAGGGGGCCAACGACGGCCTGTGGGCGCCCTACCAGGTGGCCACCTGGTCCGACATCCCGGCGAACGCCAAGGACGCCAACGGCGACTACTACGCCGACTACGGCGGCTACGTCGCCATCGGCTACAACCCAGCCGTGGTGAAGATCGCGCCCACGTCGTTCGCCAGCCTGTTGAACCCGGCGTACAAGCACATGATCGGCCTCAACAACAGCCCCACCACGGCGAGTGCGGCGTTCTCTGCCGTGTTCGCGGCCGCGCTGGCCAACGGCGGCTCGCTGAACAACATCGAGCCTGGCATCCAGTTCTTCGCCAAGCTCAACTCGATCGGCAACTTCGTCCCGGCCGCGATCGGGGGCGTGAGCACCGTGCAGAACGGCACCACGCCGATCCTGATCTGGTGGGACTACCTGCTGGCCTCCGAGGTCGCCCCGGTGGTGAAGGGCTTCAAGATCGTCATCCCGTCGGACGCCTCGTACGCCGCGTACTACGACCAGGCCATCAGCGCGACCGCGCCCGACCCGGCCGCGGCCCGGCTGTGGGAGGAGTACCTGTACTCCGCGACTGGTCAGAACCTGTGGCTGGAGGGGTTCGCGCGGCCGATCGAGCTGCCGACGCTGATCGCCAACGGCACCGTCAACAAGACGGCACTGGCCGCCTTGCCGCCCGCACCGTCCGGCGCGGTGCAGTTCCCGACGCAGGCCCAGCAGGCGGCGGCCGAGAACGTCGTGACGCAAAACTGGGCCAAGCAAGTCGGCTAGCTCATGGCTGACAGCGTGACCACGGCCGTGGCCCCGGAGCCTGCGTACTCCGGGGCCCGGCCTGGCTCCTCCGGCACCCGGCCCGATCGCGTGACCAGGGTGCTTCGCGCCCTCCTTCGGTGGGCCGGCGTGCTCCCCTTTACCGCATACGTCGCGGCCGGACTGCTCGCGCCCCTGGTCGCGATCGCGATCTACTCGCTCCAGCCGAACCACGGCGGCTTCGTGGCTAGCCGCGCCACCGCGCCGACCCTCAGCAACTTCGATACCGCGCTGCACGGCACGTATCTGACCGGGCTGACGAACGTGGTGCTGCTGGCGCTCGTCACGTCGATAGTGCCCGGCGTGTTTGGGTTCCTTCTCGCCTACGCCATCCACACGGCACGGCGCGGCATTGTCCTGCGCCGCGTCGTCATCACGGCGGCCGGCGTCTTCGCCAACTTCGGCGGCGTGCCGCTGGCGTTCCTGTTCATCGCGACACTCAGCACCACTGGCATCGTCACCGGCTGGATCAAGGACCTGTTCAATTTCGACATCTGGGACCACGGCTTCTCGCTGTACAACCCGTATGGCGTGGCGCTGGTCTACTTGTACTTCCAGATACCGCTTATGGTGCTGGTCATCCTCCCCGCGCTGGAGGGACTGCGGCCGGCCTGGCGCGAGGCGGCCGAGAACCTCGGCGGGCGCAGCTGGCACTACTGGCGCCACGTCGCCGGCCCGGTGCTGCTGCCGTCCTTCCTCGGCTGCGTGCTGCTGCTGTTCGGCAGCGGGCTGTCCGCGTACGCCACCGCGGAGGCGCTGACCGGGGGCACGATCGCGCTCACGCCCATCCAGATCGGCTCCCTGCTGAACGGCAACGTGCTCGCCGGCCAGGAGAACCTCGGTTACGCGCTCGGTGTGATCCTGGTCGTCATCATCGCCGTTGTCATGGTCGGCTACGTGCTCCTGCAACGGAGGGCGGCACGATGGCTACGGTCATGAGTGCGGCGGAAGCCGCGGAGCAGGCGCCCGTACCTGGACCGCCAGCGGCGGCCCGGCGCGGCTTCCCGGTCTGGCGCTGGGTAATCCTGCTCATCGCGGCCGTGTACTTCCTGATCCCGCTGTACGCGGCGCTGCGGTTCGCGGGCTTCCGGGCGTTCACCCAGGTGACTAGCTACCCGAGCTTCGGCTCGGCGCTCCTGCTTTCGCTGCGCCTCGCGCTCATCGCCACCGTCCTGACCCTCGTGCTCATGGTCCCGACCACGGTCTACGTGTACCTGCGGCTGCCCAGGATCCGGCGGCTCATGGAGGCCATCACCATCCTGCCGATCGTGATCCCGCCGATCGTGCTCGTCATTGGCGTGCTCAGGCTGGCGCCGGGCTTTCTGCTGGCCACGCCCAACCTGCTCGGCCTGGTATACGTCGTGCTCGCGATGCCGTTCGCCTACCGGTCGCTTGACGCAGGGCTCCGGTCATTCGACGTGCGCACCCTGGTCGAGGCGTCGAACTCGCTGGGCGCTGGCTGGCCGACCACGCTGTGGCGGGTGGTGATCCCGAACCTGCGCACGGCGATGCTGTCGGCGACTGTTCTCACCGTCGCGCTGGTGCTCGGCGAGTACACGGTGGCCAGCCTGGACAACTTCCAGACGTTCCCGGTGTGGATCGTCAACTTCGAGGCGAGCAGCGGGCCGGTGTCGGTGGCCGCGTCGCTGCTGGCGCTGTTCGTCACCTGGCTGCTGCTCATGCTCATCGTCACCGTCGGTGGGCGAAGCGCCCGCAAGCGGGGCGGCGCGGAGGTAGCCCTGTTCTCCGTGTCCACCGCTGCCAACGTCAGCGCCACCAGGGGGGAGCCCGAATGACCACAAACACGGTGCCGAGCGCCGCAACCGGCGTCGGCCAGCCGGGCAGTGCGGGCGCACCGGTCAGCATCCAGGCACTCAGCCGTTCGTTCGGTGCCGTGCGCGCCCTCGACGGCCTGACCCTGGAGCTCGCCCCCGGCGAGTTCGTAGCCCTGCTGGGACCGTCCGGCTGTGGCAAGACCACCGCGCTGCGCATCGTCGCCGGGTTCGAATCCGCCGACTCAGGCACGGTGACCGTTGACGGGAAGGACGTCGCGCCGGTGCCGGCGGCCAGGCGGGACATGGGCATGGTGTTCCAGAGCTACAGCCTGTTCCCGAACATGACCGCGCTCGAGAACGTCGGCTTCGGGCTGCGGATGCGCAAGCTGAACTCGGCCCACCGGGCCAAGAGGGCCACCGAGCTGCTCGACATGGTTGGCCTGTCGCCCCAGGCGAGGCAGTATCCGCACCAGCTGTCCGGGGGTCAGCAGCAGCGCGTCGCGCTGGCCCGCGCGCTCGCCATCGAGCCGCGGGTGCTACTCCTGGACGAGCCGCTGTCCGCCCTCGACGCCAAGGTCAGGCTCCAGCTGCGCGAGCAGATCAAGACGCTGCAGCAGCGGACCGGCACCACGACTCTGTTCGTCACCCACGACCAGGAAGAGGCGCTGTCCATGGCGGACCGGGTCGGCGTCATGCGCGAAGGACGCCTGGAGCAGGTCGCCGCGCCCAGCGAGCTGTACTCGCGCCCGGCCACGGTGTTCGTGGCCGAGTTCGTCGGCACGATGAACCGCGTCCCCGGCGAGTACGGCGGCAACGACGAGGTCAGCGTGCTCGGCTCGGTCGTCCCGGTGGCCGGCGACCGGCCGGCCGGCCTGATCGGGTCAGTTGACGTCCTGGTCCGGCCGGAGGGCCTGCGGGTCGACGCGGCACCCGATGGCAACGGCATCGTGACCGACCTCACCTTCCTCGGCTCGCTGACCCGGGTCACCGTGCTGCTGTCCGGCGACGTCCAGGTGAAGGTGGACAAGCCGAGCACCGCCGCCGCGAACCTGACGCCGGGCGCCTCGGTGCAGGTGCGGGTCGCCAGCGGCGAGCCGGTACTCGTCGCGGACAGCGGGCGGGCCGGCGGGTCGTCGGAGCGGAGCAACGCCGCCCCGTGACGACTGCCGAGCGGCGGCTCGTCCCTGGTGAGGCCCGCGCAGGCGGCTACCGGCCGCTGAGCCCCGAGGCGGGCGAGCGGCATCTGGTACGCACCGAGCTGTGCGGCGGCAGTCTGGCCGACGGCTGGCGGCGATCCGCGACGCCGTTGCTGGCGCTCGCCCACCTGTCCGACACCCACGTCATGGACCACCAGTCGCCGGGCCGGGCCGAGCTCATGGACCGGTATTCGGACCCGGACTCGCCGGTGCGCCCGGCGGCCGGCCTCATCGGAACCTACCGGGCCCAGGAGCTGTTCACGTTTCAGGTGGCCGAGGCCATGGTGCTGGCGGTCCGTGCCAGCCTGCGCGCGCCGGTGTCGGCCGCACCGCTGAACCTGGCCGTGGTGACCGGGGACGCCACCGACAACTGCCAGCTCAACGAGCTGCGCGGCTACATCAGGCTGCTCGACGGTGGCGAGGTGGTGCCGGATTCCGGCGACCCGCAGCGGTATGAGGGCGTCGCGGCGCCGGGGGTCGACGATGAGCGGTACTGGCACCCGGAGGGCGGACCGCCCGACCTCCCGCGCACGCGGTACGGATTCCCGGACGCGCCCGGCGTGCTGGACGCGGCCCGCCGCCCGTTCCTGGCCACGGGGCTCGGGCTGCCCTGGTACGCCGTGCACGGGAATCACGACAACCTGCTGCAGGGCACCGTGGTCCCGCAGGGCTGGCTGCAGCGTTTTCCGGTCGGCGGGGTGAAGCTGGTCACGCCGCCGTCCGATCTCGACGCCGGCGCGCTGCTGGCGCGCTTCGAGAGCGGGGATGCCGACCCGCTCGCGGACCTCGCGCGCGGCGTGCAGCTGACGGTGACGCCGGACCCCGGCCGGGCGACGGTGACGCGGGCCGACCACATCAGGCAGCACTTCCGATCCACCGGCACACCGGCCGGTCACGGCTACACGCAGCGCAACCTCGCGGACGGCACCGCGTACTACGCCTTCGACCACGGCGTGATCCGCTGCGTGGTGCTGGATACCGTGAACGAGCACGGTGGCTGGCAGGGCTCGATCGACGAGACGCAGCTGGGCTGGCTGGAGGCGGAGCTGGTGGCCAGCGCCGCGAGGCCGATCGTCCTGTTCAGCCATCACCCGCTGGAAACCCTGGTCAATGACACCCGGCCGCCGGGCGCGGGCCGCCGGGTGCTGGCCGGCGAACTGCGCGAGCGGCTGCTCGCGCACCCGTGCGTGGTGGCCTGGCTCAACGGGCACACTCACGTGCACGCGGTGACGGCGGTCACCGGGCCGGGCGGTGCTGGGTTCTGGCAGATCACCACCGCGTCGCACATCGACTGGCCGCAGCAGGCGCGCATCGTCGAGTTCCTGGCCACTCCGGCGGGTCTCGTGATCGGCTGCACGGTGATCGACTCGGCCGGGCCGGCCGGCTACCCGGCGGAGGCGTCCGCGGGCGACCAGAGCGACCCGCTCGCGCTGGCCGCGCTGGCGCGTGAGCTCGCCGCCAACGACTGGCAGCTACGCCACCTCGTCACGGCCGACGGCGGCGCAGGCGCGGGTCTCGCGCCGGACCGTAACGTGCTGCTGCCGGTCGACTGGCCCCGGACTACCGGGCAGCGGCGCCTGACCTAGCGCCGCTCGGCCCCGTTCCCTTGCTCCGCCGGGTCGCTGACGAGCTGGTGGAGAACGCAGTCCTGCCAGCGCCCGGCGATCTTGAGGTAGCGGGGCGCCAGGCCAATCCGGACGAACCCATTGCGCGCGAGCACGCGCTGTGACGGCACGTTGTGCACCAGCGTGTCGGCCTGCAGCCGGTGGAGGCCGAGCTCGGCAAATGCCAGCCGGGTAATGTCACGCACGGCCGCGGTCGCGAGCCCGCGGCCGCCGGCCGCGCTGGCCAGCCAGTAGCCAAGGCTGGCGGACTGGAACGCGCCGCGGACGATGTTGTTGAGATTGACGCGCCCCACGACGCTACCGTCCGCGTCGATCATCACGCACGGCAGGCTCCGCCCCTGCGCGTGCTCGGACAGCGCCGCCTGGATGGACACCAGCTGGCCCGCTTCGGTGAAGTACTCGTCGCGATGCAGCGGCTCCCACGGCGCGAGGAAATCACGGTTCGCCCGGACGAGCCCGGCCAGCACTGGCGCGTCGTCGGGCGTGATCAGCCGGCAGGCAGGCACCGGCTCATTGTCGCCCGGGGGCGGCTACCGCCCCGGCACCGGGATCTCCGGCTCGGCGCCCGCCGCTGCGGCCGCCTGCGCGAGGAAGCGCCTCGCCCGGCCAAAGGCCTCGCCGACCGGCCGATCCGCAAGCTGCTGCTGATAGGCCTGGTAGCGGTCAAGCTCCCACTCCTGCGCGGGCGGCCGCAGCACGCCAAGCGTCGGGCACGGCAGCCGACGCCAGGTCCAGACCGCGATCTGCTCCCTGGCGCTGCCTCGACGCCGGGACGCCGCCCGGACGAAGTCCACGTGATCGACGTCGTGGCCCATGTGATTGCGGACGAAGCGCAGACCGCCCAGCGTCTGCTCGATCACGTCCCGGTTGTCCCCGTCGGCGAGCACCCGGTCGTAGGTGTCCGGGTGATAGCGAACCATGGTCGCGTCGACGATGGTGACCCACCAGACTGCCTCGCCGATCACCGTGATGGCCCGGGCCCCGTCCCACGCCTTGACCCGCGGCAGCCGGTCGATGGTCTCGACCATGGCAGCGATCGACCAGTCCAGCGCGCTCGCCTCGCCGGGCGGGTACTTCATCGTGCCGCGGTTCCAGGCCACGCGGCACCGGCTCGAGCAGAACCGGCCGTGCTCGCGCCGCGGTACGAACGGCGTACCGCAGTACTCGCAGGCCCGGGGCTCTGCCATAGTCCCATGTTACGCGTAACCGGACCGCGCCGCCGTGCCACCGCCGCCTGGTGGCTGGCCGATTCTCGCCGGGCCTAGGCCGGCTCCGCGGGCACCACCTCGGCGTCGAGGTCGAGCAGCCGCGGCAGGCCGGCGACGGAGTCGAGCACATGCGGCGCGCCCGCGGCCACCAGCGTCTCCCGGCTGGCCGACCCGGACGTGACGCCAGCCACCAGGCCTGCTCCGGCGCGCAGCCCGGACTCCACGTCCGCGGCGGTGTCGCCGACGACGGCGAGCTCGCTGACCGCGCCGCCACGCAGCCGCAGCAGCGCGGTCAGCGGCAGGTCCGGCCAGGGACGGCCGCGCCCCGCATCGGCGGGCGAGAGGGCGAGGTCGATCAGCGACCGCCAGCCGAGCGCGTCCAGAACCGCATCCCTGGTGACGGGCGCGAACCCCGTGCACAAGCAGACCTTGATGCCGGCCGCGCGCAGCGCCGCGATGGTTTCGATCGCACCCGGCAGCGGGTTTACCAGGCCGGCGCGCACCGACTCCGCGTAGCTCTCCTCGAACACATGGTTGGCCCGCTGCGCCCTGTCCTCGCTGCCGAGCAGCCGGCGGAACACCTCGATCTTGGACTGGCCCATGGTCTCCTGGACGAACGCCATCGCCTCGGGGTAGCCGGGCGCCCCCGGCGTCAGCCCGAACTCCGCGGCTGCCGTCCCGAACGCCGCCAGCACGCTGCCGTCGTCCGACACTGTCGTGCCCGCCATGTCCAGACAAGCAATGGTGATCCGCTGCATGGCCCTCTCCCTCGTCGTTCGGTGGCGCGCGGTCAGGCACTGGCCGCGAAGGTCTCCTCGGCGATCGCCGGCGCACACGTCATGCCGCGCCCGCCGGCGCCGGTCACCAGCACGACGCCGGGCGCGACGAGCGACCGGTGGTACAGCTCGGGGCCGGTGGCCTGGCTGTACACCCCCGCCCAGCGCCGCCGGACCGGCGGCAGCGGCGCGCCGAGCAGCCGCTCAGCTCTGGCCAGCAGGTGATCGTACGGCTGCTCGTCCACGTCGAAGTCGAAGGGCTCGTCGTAGCTGTGGGTGTCACCGATGGTCAGGCTGCCGTCGAGGCGCTGCACCAGCAGTAGCTGCGCCGCGGCCGCGGCGGCGACCGGGGCCTGCGGCGCCAGCTCGGCCCGGCCCGGCAGCTCGTAAGCCGGGTAGTAGCGCAGCGAGTCACCGTCGGCCACCGAGGTGCTCAGCCGGGCGGACAGCGGATAGGTCTGCAGCATCTGCAGCCTGACCCGGCGCACCGGCGGCGCCGGGTATCCGGTCAGGTGCGGGCCGGCGATGCCAGTGTGCGCGGCACCAGGGCACAGCACCACGAGATCCCCGCGGTGCCACTCACCGGCGTGGTCGCGGACCGCGCGCGGCGCGACCGCCACCGCCTCCCGGCCGGGCCGCCAGTCGTAGCCGCCGCCCGCGGCGGACAGGTAGTCGCGGAAGGCGGCGGGCACGCGCCTCGGCTCGACGATCGCGTCGCGGCGGCAGAGCAGCGCGCCGGTGAACTCGCCCCGCAGCGCGGGGTTCAGCTGCGCGGCCTCGCGGTGGTCGAGCAGCTCGAATCCTCGCTCGGTAGCGTCGGGACGGGCCGCCGCCTCTTTCAGCAGGGCAAGCTCGGCGTCGTCGGTCGCCACGGTGAGCGAGCCGTGCGGCCGGAAGCCAGCGGCCGGGACCGGCGCGGTCAGTTCCTCCCACAGCGTCCTGGCCCGCTGCGCGAGGGCCAGCTCGGGGCCTCCGGCCCGGCCGCTCACCCAGATGAGACCGAAGTTGCGCACGCTGGCGCCGCGCGGCGCCGCCTCGCGCTCCAGGTGCACCACGTCCAGGCCGCGCCGACGAGCCTGCACGGCGTGCATCATGCCGAGCACCCCGCCCCCGACGATCACGACACGGCCCACCGGGCGACTCCCCTCCGCAGCCGTCGGCCGCGCCGTCAGTCAATCGTGGTGCGGTGACCATCCGGTGAACAGCGCCCGGCCACCTGGTGTCCTGGCACTGCGCGCGGCACTGCCAGGCGTCAGGTGACGTAGGTGCCTTTAGCCGGGAGGGTGACGACCAGCCCGCGCTGGCGTAGTTCCTCGACCGCCCGACGGGCTGTCCCTACGGCCACCTGGTAGTCCGCCGCCAGGTCTCGCTCCGCGGGCAACCGCGCGCCGGACGGCAGTTCGCCCGCCTCGATTCGCGCCGCGATGTGGTCCGCCACGCCGATGTAGACATACACCGGCCCGAGCGCGGCCGCGTCGAACCTGGGCACCCTTGCCACGAAGACGACCCTAGAACGCCTGTGAACTGCTCAAAGAGTCAGGACGCGGCCTGTTGCGGTGTAGTGCTCTCTAGTGCACTATGCTGAAGAGACGGCGCGCGACCACCGGGCCGCGCGCCGGCCACGGCGGAGAAGGAACAGTGCGCCCATGAGGGACAACTCAGCAGAAAGCACCGCAGACGGCTCGCGCCAGCACCCCGCAGACCGAGGACCGACTGGCGACGCACCCGTCGACTACGCACCGGCGATCAGGCCGATGGAGAGCACCGGAATCGCCAGGAGTGACGCGTCCGCGCTCGCCGACCTGCAGCTGCACTGGGGCAGCGCCTATGAGATCGGCCTCGACGGCGACGTGTGGCTGGCTACCTTTCGCGGCACCGCGGACGAGCTGCGTGCGCACACCAGCAGCGAGCTGCGCGTGCTCATCCGCGCGGATTACCGCTACCGGCAGCAGGCAGGTCCGGCGCGGCGGACCGGCTCAGGCGGCGGCCAGGGCATGATCCGGGGTGAGCGGATGTCGCTGTGACCGCGGCCATTCGCGGAAGCTGGGCGCACCGCGCGGCTGGGCCTAGGCTGGTCGCAGGCCCAGTAACCGGAGGCATGCAGTGGCTCACGTCCTTGGCATCGACATCGGCGGGACCGGCATCAAGGCCGCGCCCGTGGACACGACGACCGGCCAGCTCACCGCCGACCGCCAGAAGCTGTCGACGCCGCACCCGGCGACACCCGACGCTGTTGCCGAGGTCGTGACGCAGCTCGTGCAGGCATTCGACTGGACAGGTCCGGCCGGTGTCACCTTCCCCGGCGTGGTGGCGGGCGGTGTTGTCCAGACTGCAGCCAACGTCGACCACTCCTGGATCGGCGTCGACGCCGTGAAGGCCTTTGAGGCAGCCACCAAGCTCGCGGTGACAGTGCTCAACGACGCGGACGCGGCCGGCGTCGCGGAGATGCGCTTCGGCGCCGGCCGGGGCATCGGCGGCACCGTGCTGCTGCTCACCTTCGGCACGGGGATCGGCAGCGCACTGTTCACCGACGGCGTGCTGGTGCCCAACACGGAGTTCGGGCACATCGAGATCCGCGGCAAGGACGCCGAGCGGCGCGCATCCGAACTGGCCCGCGAGGAGCACGACCTGAGCTGGGGTTCGTGGGCTGGACGTGTGGACGAGTACCTGTCTCACGTGGAATCGCTGCTGTCGCCGGGCCTCATCATCATCGGCGGCGGTATCAGCCGCAAGGCCGACAAGTTCCTCCCGCTGCTGACCGGCCTCCGCGCGAAGATCGTCCCGGCGGGGCTCCAGAATGACGCTGGGATCGTAGGCGCCGCCTTCTCTGTGGACGCCGCCACCGCTGGCCACGCCACGGTTCACGTCTAGGCGGCTCGACTTGCGCTAGAGCGCAGCGCGGCCCGGGTCGCCGCCGAAGGCCTCCGGCCCGCTGCCGGGTGCGGGCGGTCCTGGCTCGTCGGGTGCCGCGGACGGGCCGGCCGGGCCCGGCTGC
>JASHPF010000029.1 GCA_030038295.1 Streptosporangiaceae bacterium | reverse complement strand
TTCGCCATCCGGTAGTGCTGCCGTCCGGCGAACGTGCAGTCGCCGACGCCGTTCGGATAGCTGGTGCAGGTGGGATCTGGGCCGTTACCGAGCATGCCCCAGGCGGTGATGCCGCCCGAGACGCTCACCGGATACCTGGGCGGCGGCAGCGCCGTGTGCAGATACGCAGGCAGATACGAGATCTTGAATCGCTCGGCGGGCGGCTTCTTCGGTAGCCGTCCCCGCTTGCCTGGCCTGCGACTCGAGGGCATGGCCGCTCCTTCCACCTTCGTGGTCAGCATCACTCGGGTCACCTTACGAAGGCCCGTCCGAGGAGGTGAATGGGCAGAACTGCCTATTTGGCGCCGCGGCATTCGGCCTTCGCGCTCGCCAGCCGACGCTGAGCCGACCGGGCTCAGCCGGAGGCAAGCACGCTGGCCAGTACCGCGACGGCGCGACGCAGCGCCGCCGCGTCCTCCTCGGCGTAACTCAGCCGCAGGAACGATCCCGGCGGCTCGCCCGGGAAGCTCGACCGGCCCGGCGTGACCGAGAGCCCTCTGGCCGCCGCCGCCTCGGTCACCGCTTCGTCGCTCAGCCGGTCGGGCAGCCGCAGCCAGAGGTGCATGCCGCCGGCCGGAACCAGGTCGAGCCGGACCGAAGGCAGCAGCTCGCGCACGGCCGAGACCAGGGCATCTCGCCGTTCCCTGAGCTGTCGGCGGAGCATGCCGAGATGGCGCGCCCAGCCCGGCGCGGTGAGCACGTCCAGCGCGATCTGCTGCAGGATCGGCGCGACGAACAGGTCGTCGCTGATCCGGCCGCGCCGCAGCCTCGCGAGGACCGGACCGCGCGCGGCCAGCCCCGACACCCGCAGGCCCGCCGCGATCGGCTTCGACACCGAGCGCAGGTAGATCACGTGGCCGTCGTCGTCGGCGCTGACCAGCGGCGGCGGTGAGGGCGCGCCCAGGTCGAAGTCGCGCATCCAGTCGTCCTCGAGCAGGAACGCGCCGGCCCGCGCCGCCGCCGCGAGGACCGGCTCGCGGCGATCGCGCGCCAGCACCGCGCCGGTCGGGTTCGCGTAGCGCGGCTGCACGTAGGCGAGCCTCGCCCCGGTGCGGGCGAACGCGTCCGCCAGCGCGTCCGGCAGCACGCCGTGCGCGTCGCCCGGCACCGGAACGAGCACCAGGCCCGCCGCACGCGCCGCGGCCAGCGCGCCGACGTACGTAGGCGACTCGACGATGAGCGGATCGCCCGGCGCGCACAGGTGCCGGAACACCGCCGACAGCGACGACTGGCCGCCGGACGCGATCAGCACGTTGTCTCCGGTCAGGCCGCCGCCGGCCTCGTCCGCCAGGTAGCTGCGCAGCTCGGGCAGCCCCTGGGCCGGCAGCCGGCTCCAGGTCTTCGGCCGCCGGGCCGCGCGCGACGCCGCCGCGGCCAGCAGGCCGAGCGGCTGCAGCCGCTCGTCAGGGAACCCGCTGGCGAGGCCCATCGCGTCGGGCGGCACCGGGTCGACGAGGCGATCCAGGTCGGGTCCGAGGCCGGCCCGGCTGCCGAGCGTCAGCGTCTGCCAGGACAGGTCGGCGGCGGGCCGCGCGGCGCGGCGGGGCGGGGTGAACGTGCCGCTGCCCGGCCGGGTGACGAGCAGGCCGCGGCGGGACAGGTCGGCCAGCATCCGCTGCACCGTGGCCGGGCTCAGCCGGTAGCGCCGCTGCAACTCGCGGTAGGACGGCAGCCGGCTGTCGGGGGGCAGCGAGCCGACCAGCTCTTCCAGGCTCGCCAGGGCCGGGCTGCCACCGCTATCGCTGCTCATGACTCTCCATAGAAGCACTTGGCGTCGGCCCGCGCCGTGGCTGGCGCGTTCGCGGCCCTTCTGGCGAGCGGCCGCGGCGCGGGTCGCAGCGGCACACGCCGGGAGGCCGGGGCGCGGCGGTTAAGGTGGCAGCATGCCCGCCCGCACGGAGCTCCTCGAAGTCGCCGGGCGCACGGTCACGATCTCCAACCCGGACAAGGTGTACTTCCCGCAGACCGGGCACACCAAGCTGGACCTGATCCGCTACTACCTCAGCGTGGCGGACGGAGCGCTGCGCGGCGTGGCCGACCGCCCCATGGTGCTCAAGCGGTTCGTCAACGGCGCCGAGGCCGAGGCGTTCTGGCAGAAGCGCGCCCCGGCGAACAAGCCGGACTGGCTGGACAGCGTCGTGCTGAGCTTCCCGTCCGGGCGGACCGCCGAGGAAGTCGTCGTGACCGACGCAGCGGGCCTGGCCTGGGTGGTCAACCTCGGCTGCATCGACCTGAACCCGCATCCCGTCCGCGCGGCCGATCTCGACCACCCGGATGAGCTGCGGGTCGACCTCGACCCCGTTCCCGGCATCGGCTGGCCGCAGATCGTCAACGTCGCCCTCGTCGCCCGGCAGGTGCTAGCCGATGTCGGGCTGACCGGATGGCCGAAGACCACCGGATCTCGCGGCATGCACGTCTACGCGAGAATCCAGCCGCGCTGGACATTCCCGCAGGTACGGCGCGCGGCAGTCGCGCTGGCCAGGGAGATAGAGCGGCGGGTTCCCGCCGACGCGACCGCACGCTGGTGGAAAGAAGAGCGGCACGGCGTGTTCGTTGACTACAACCAGAACGCCAAGGACCGGACGGTGGCGTCGGCGTACTCGGTCCGGCCGCGGCCGGACGCGCGGGTGTCCGCACCGTTGCGCTGGGACGAGGTACCGGACTGCGACCCGGCCGCGTTCACCATCGACACCGTGCCGCAGCGCTACGCCGAGATCGGCGATCCGGCAGCGGGCATCGACGACGACCCGGGCTCGCTGGACGCGCTGCTCGGGCTCGCCGCCGCGGACGAGGCCGCCGGGCTGCCCGACGCACCGTGGCCGCCGCACTTCGAGAAGCAGGCCGGCGAGGAACCGCGCGTGCAGCCCTCGCGCCGCCGGGCCGACCGGGCGACCACCCCGGCCCTGGCGGCCGGATCTGGCCGCGCGACCGGACGTCGCCGCAGCTCGATGCCGTTGATCGAGATCGCCCGCGCGGCGAGCGAGGCGGAGGCGCTGGCCGGCCTGGACCGGTGGAAACGGCGCCACCCGGACGCCGCGGCGCTGCTCCAGCCCGCCGACATCCTGGTGGACTCGATGCGCGGCAGGTCGTCGACCTGGACCCGGATCCGGCTCAACCTCCGGCACGTGCCCGCCGGGCAGCGGCCGCCGCAGGAGCCGCTTGAGGTTGATTACGACCCGTGGCGGGGAGCCAGTGGCGGGCGTCCCTAGGGGAACGCCGGCCGAGCGCCAGCGCTGGTTGCGCGCGGGCGCGGCCGCGGGAGTCGCGGGCCCCGTTGCGTTCACCGCCGCCTGGGTGGCTGCCTCGCTGCGCCAGCCTGGCCTCCCGGCTGCGGCCGCGCAGATCAGCGGTCTCGCGGCCGAGCAGGCGACCGACCCCTGGCTCATGATCGGCGGCTTCGTCGTGCTCGGCGGCTGCGCCGTCGGGTTCGGGGCGGCGCTGGCGGCGGGCCTCGGCGGCCACCGAGCCGCCGGGCCGGCGTCGGCGCTGATCGAAGCGGCCGGCGTGCTCGCCATCGCGGCTGGCCTGCTGCGCCGCGATCACGTGCTGCTCACCGCTGGCCCGGAATCCTGGCACAACCACGCGCACAACGTGGTGAGCGCGGCCGCCTACGTTCTCCTGGTGGTCGCGCCCGTGCTGCTCGCCTGGCGACTCCGGCGCGATCGCCGCTGGCGCCCGCTGCCCGTGCCGCTCGTCGCGGCCTCGGTCGCGGCCGCTGGCCTGCTCATTGCGTTCTACGCCGGGCCGCACAACAGCTGGGACGGCACTCTCCAGCGGATCGCCGTGAGCTTGCCGCTGGCCGCGATGGTGGCCGTCGCCGTCCGGCTGTCGCGGCTCGGTCTCGCGCGGCCGGGCGAGCCGCTTCCCGGCCCGCCCGGCCGCGCCACGGACGCCGACTCCGCAGACGGGGTCAGGCCTGGCTGAACTTGATCAGGAACTCGAGTAGCCCGTGATTCTGCGTCGTGACAAAACTCCCGAAGCTCGGGTTGCCGATGCCCCAGTCGGCGAACAGGATCGGGATTGACCCCGATATCTCGATCCCGGCGCTGGTTCGCTCCGCCTGCAGGGTGAACGTCACCGACCTTGTCTCGCCGTGCAGCGTCAGGTTCCCTGTGGCCTGGTAGGAGCGGATCACGCCGTCGGCCGGCACGGTCCCGAGGTCGATCGGCGTGGTCAGGGTCAGGGTTCCGGTCGGGTAGGCCGACGTATCCATGATCCGCCCGTCGAACTGGACGTCCCGCTCGCTCTCGTCGCTGTGGATCGTGGCCATCTGGACGGTGAACGACGCCGTTGTGACGGTGTCGCCGCTGATCGTCATGCTCCCGCTGACGTCACTGGTACGGCCGACCGCCACGTTGTTCTGACCGGCCAGCACCTCGTTGACCCGGTATCCCACGACCGAGCCGGCGGCGACCCGCCAGTCACCGGTGACGGACGCCTCCGACGCCGTCCCGGTCGTGCCCGCCCCCGCAGTGGCGGACGGACTGGTGGTCGACCCGGACCGCAGGCTCAGCGGGGCGGGTGCCGGGCCCTCGATCACGTGAATGTAGAGCCAGGTCCCGCCGAACACCAGCACCGCGAGCGCGACGATGCCACCGAGTAGCCAGCGGACGAGCCGGCCCGGGCGCAGGCGTGCCATGACGTATCTCCTCAGGCCAGGCCGGGCCCACAGCTGGCCCGGCGTTATCGACAGGCTCGCAGCGCGGGCTTGCCTCGCGCTCTGCCCGCGCTCTGCAGATCTTCTGAGCCGCTGGCTAACGGACCGCGGGGATCAGTTCCGCAAGCAGCTCGAGGTGGTCGAGGTCACTGAGGTCAAGCACCTGAAGGTACATGCGCACCGCACCGATGCCCGCGAACTCAGCGATCTTGTCGGCGATCTCCTCCGGCGTGCCCGCGAGGCCGTGCTCGCGCAGCTCCGCGGCGTCTCGGCCGATCGCGGCGGCGCGCCGGTTGAGCTCGTCCGGTGTCCGGCCGCAGCACACCACCTGGGCGGCCGACAAGGTTATCGATGCCTCGTCCCGGCCGGCGGCCTCGCAGGCATGGCGGACCCGGTCGAATCCGGCCCCGGTGTCGGTCAGGCCGCCGAACGCGAGGTTGAACTCGTCGGCATAGCGGGCAGCCAGATGCGGGGTCCGCTTGACCCCCCAGCCGCCGATCAGCACCGGCGGCCGCGGCTGCTGCGCGGGCTTGGGCAGCGCGGGCGAGTCGGTCACCGTGTAGTGCTCGCCCGCAAAACTGAACGTGTCACCGACGGGCGTCTGCCACAAGCCGATGATGATCGCGAGCTGCTCAGCGAACATGTCGAAGCGCACCCTGGTACGCGGGAAGGGGATGGCGTAGGCGGCGTGCTCGGCGTCATACCAGCCCGCGCCGAAGCCGAACTCGACCCGTCCGCCGCTCATCTGGTCGACCTGCGCGACCGAGATGGCGAGCGGGCCAGGGTAGCGGAACGTGGCCGGGCTCATCAGCGTGCCGAGCCGGATCCGCGACGTGTCGCGGGCCAGGCCGGCCAGCGTGATCCACGCGTCGGTCGGGCCAGGCATGCCGCTGACGCCACCCATCTTCAGGTAGTGATCGGACCGGAAGAACGCGTCGAAGCCGAGGTCTTCACTCGCCTTGGCGATGCGTAGCAGGGTCTCGTAGCTAGCGCCCTGCTGCGGCTCGGTAAAGATTCGCAGTTGCATGCGCCTATCTTCGCGGCCCGCCGCTGCCCCGCGCGACCCGGACGGCGCCCTAGCCGCCGGTCCGCCCGGTCACCTGGCAGCGCAGCCCGGCTACGACCGACGCGCTGACCATCGCCACGGCCGGCGCGCCACGTTTCGGCGTGCGGGTGCTGGTCGCGACCACGTAGTCGCCTGCTCCCTGCGCGTTGCCGTACTCGGTGGTGCCGTTTGTGATCGCGACCATCGCGAGACTGGTCGTGCTGGCCACGTAGCTGGCCGCCGAGGCCGTCCCCCAGGCGAGGTACCCGGCGCCGAGCGAGAGGGAATTGGGGCTGAAGCTCCCGCCGGACAGCCGGAGCACCAGCCGGGCCGGCTGCGAAGGCGCCGGCGAGTAGAACAGCTCGGTCAGGTTCGCGGCGAAGTACGCCGTGGCGCCGTCGTAGGAAGCGATCAGGCTGACCGCAGTCTGCCCTGGCCAGGCCAGCGATGATGCCCATCCCCCGTCAAGCAGCGCCGGGCTGACCCCGCGCAGCACCGGCGGAACGGCAGTCTGCTTGCGGGCAGGAAACACCGCGGCGCTCCTCGCGACCAGGCGCGTCGGGCGACCGCTGGCGGTGTCCGCGACCGACCACACCAGCGTGCCCCCGATGAAGATCGGCGGTCCGACGTACCCGGTAGCGATCACCGCCGCGACCCCGGTGCGGACGTTCGCCTCGACGATCACGCGCCGCGATCCGTCCGCCTGAACCCAGGCGGCCAGCGCGCCCGCGGGCTCTGCGAGGACCGGGAAGCTCAGCACGATGCCGCGCTGACCGGGCGGTTCAAGCGTGGTCACCGCCCCGGTCGAGGCAGACCACAGCCGCATCGCCGTGCCAGCCGCTGCCGCTCCGGTCGGCGTGGTGTTGCCCGTGAACCAGATCAGGTCGCCGTTTCCGGCGAGGGCGCCAGCGGTCGGCTGGCCGCGGGCCGGCAGCCCCGCGATGTCCCTCAGAACTACGCCGGTGGCGACGCTCTCCGCCGCGATGCCGTGGAAGCCAGCGGTGCTCACCACGGCGTACGCAGCGCTGCCGTCCGGCGACACCGCCAGCACCTGGTCGCCGATCGGCAGCTTGTGCTGGAGCGCCGTCGCCACCGAAGGATCGGGCGCCGCCTGGCAGATGCCGGCCGCGCGATCGGGCGGGACCCCGGCTGGTC
>JASHPF010000226.1 GCA_030038295.1 Streptosporangiaceae bacterium | reverse complement strand
CTTTCGCCGCTGACCTCGGGCGGCATCCTCTACGCGATCGTGGGGACGCTGATCGAGCTGGCCATCGCCATGGGAATCGCGGTGCCACTCGGGCTGCTGGCCGCGGTGTTCCTGAACGAGGTGCCCGGCCGGCTGAACCGGCTCGTCCGCACGGTCGTGGACGCGATGACGGCACTGCCGGACATCCTGGCAGGCCTCTTTATCTATGCCACCTTGATCATCATCTTTGGTCTCGGCTTTTGCGGGCTGGCCGCGGCGTGTGCGCTCGCCGTCACGGTGATATGCATCATCTGCCGGACGGCCTACGTGGTGCTCCGGCTCGTGCCAGGCGGCCTTACCGAGGCCTCGTACGCGCTCGGCTCAGGGCAGTGGCGCACGGTTTGGCATGTCACCCTGCCGACCGCGCGATCCGGGCTCGCGACCGCGGTGATCCTCGGCGCCGCGCGGGCGATCGGCGAGACCAGCCCCGTACTGCTGACGGCCGGGGCCACCTTCTACTTCAACTTCAACCCGGCCAGCGGGCCGATGATGTCCCTGCCCCTCGCGGCGTACACGCTCGTGCAGAATCCGGAGCCGAACTACATCGCCCGCGGCTTCGGCGCCGCCGTCGTTCTGCTGGTTCTCGTCCTCGTGCTGTTCGGGATCGCGCGGATGATCGGGGGCCGGGGCGCCGGACAGCTGACGAGTCGGCAACTGGCCCGCCGGATGGCTGCATCGCGCCGCGAGGAGCACCGATTCACCGGGCGGACGGTAGCAGGGCGGCTGGCGGCCTCGGTCGGCGGCGACCCGGCCGACGACTACGGGGGAGCGAACGCGTGACTTCCCGATGCGAAGACGGGCTGGTCGGCAGCACCACGACGCGCGGAGTTGACAGATGAGGTCGGGGACCGGGGTACGGAGGATTGCCGGGAGCGTTGTTGTGGCGGCGGCAGCCGTCGCGATCACGATCCCGGCGGCGCAGCCAGCGGCAGCGGCCTCCTATGTGCCGATCAACGGCGCGGGCTCAACCTGGTCGGCTAATGCCATCGACGACTGGGTCACCAACGTCGCCCAGTACGGGATGACAGTGAACTACCAGCCCGTCGGCTCCACCTCGGGTCGGCAGGAGTTCGCGGACGGCACGGTGGACTGGGGGGCGTCGGAGATTCCCTACGGCGTGCGGGACGGCAACAACTACGACCCGCCGCCGAGTCGCGGCTACGCCTACATGCCGGACACCGCGGGCGGCACCACGTTCATGTACAACCTGACGATCGGCAATACCCGGGTCACCAACCTCCGGCTGTCCGGCGCGGCCATCGCCGGCATCTTCACCGGGGCGATCACCAACTGGGACAACTCGATCATCGCCGCGGACAATCCCGGCCTGACCATGCCCAACCTGCAGATCGTGCCGGTCGTGCGTTCTGACGGCTCGGGCGCGACGGCGGAGTTCACCCAGTGGATGCTCGCCACCGAGCCAACGTACTGGGACAACTACTGCGCGGAGGTTGGCCGCAGCCCGTGCACCCAGACGTCGACCTATCCGGTGCTGCCGAACTCGGCGATGATCGGCCAGTCCGGCGACCTGGGCGTGTCGGGATACGTCAGCCAGCCGCAGGCCGATGGCGCGATCGGTTACGTGGAGTACTCGTACGCGCTGGAGACCGGCTTCCCGGTCGCGCTGGTCCTCAACGCGGCGGGCTACTACACCGAGCCGACCGCGGAGAACGTCGCGGTGTCGCTGCTCGCGGCGCAGATCAACATGGACAAAGGCAGCGCGGACTACCTGACGCAGAACCTGTCGAACGTCTACACCGACCCCGACCCGCGCACCTACGAGCTGTCGTCCTACTCGTACATGATCCTGCCCACGGATCTGAGCCCGCCAATGAACACGGCGAAGGGCTACACGCTCGGTGCCTTCGGCGCCTACCTGCTGTGTCAGGGTCAGGTACCGCTGGACGCGCTCGGCTATTCGTCGCTGCCGATCAACCTGGTGGAGGCGGGCTTCCAGCAGCTGCAGAAGATCCCCGGCAACCAGGTGCCCACCACCACGACCACGCAGATCCAGAACTGCCACAACCCGACGTTCTCCACCAATGGCACCAACACGCTGGCCGACGATGACCCGTACCCGCCTGCCTGCGACAAGCAGGGGACGACGCAGTGCAGCACGGCCACCGGCGGCGCCACGACGTCGACGCCGGTCAAGCCCAGCGCCAGGGGGTCGAGCAGCAGCAGTTCGTCCAGCAGCGCCAGCCCCGGCGCGCACACCAGTGCCAGCCCCGGCGCGCACAGCAGCGCGAGCACTGGCACCTCGACAAGCAGCGCGGCGCAAGGCTGCAACCCGGCGACCGGCTACTGCAGCAGCAGCGCGGCCGCCGGCCCGGCAGGGCCGCAGACGGTCAATGCCAACCCCGTCAGCTCCCCGGCAAGCCTCGGCGATAGCGCCGCGGTCGGGCTCATGGCGCTCGCGGCCGTTCTGCTCATCGGACTGGTGCTCGGGCCCCCCTTCATCGCCCAGGCGAGCCGACGGCGGCGGCAACGAGACGGCGGCGATCTGCCCGGAAGCCCTGGAGCCGCACCGTGACCGCGCCAGGAAGGAGAGCTACGTTTGCGCGCATCCGGTGGGCCGGCGCGGTGACCGCCGTCGGAGCGTTCGCCGCGCTGGCCGCGATCGGGCCGCCGGGAAGTGCCGCCCGGGCCGCGACCGGCACCGGCTACGACCAGATCACCGGGTCCGGGACGACCAATTCTGCCATCACGGTGGCATGGAAGCAGGGTCTGCTGAACAGCAGCAACCAGCCCATCACCGCCGCCAACGCGATCCGAAGCAACCCGTCGGGCCCGCTGTCGTTCATGTACGAGGATCCGGACTTCCAGAACCTCAGCGTCACCGTCAGCCAGACGCAGGACATCACCCAGCAGGGCCTCACGGTCACTTGGAGCGGCGCCACCCCCACGGTCGACTACGCGTCCCGTCCGGCGAGCGATTACCTGCAGCTGATGGAGTGCTACGGCGACTCCAGCTCCGGCCCGTCACCGCAAGACTGCGAGTTCGGCAGCTCGCTGCTGGGAAACGCGACGAACGCAGCCGTCGACACCCGGTCGGGCGATCTCTGCGCGACCGGTTCGAACGGCCAGCCGCTGCCGCCGAGCACCAGTGACCCGCCATCCAGCCTCAACGGCGACAACGCAAACTGGGGTTGCGACCCAGAAGAGCCGGGCAGCGCTAGCCCGCCCGACACCTACTCGGCAACCCCGCAGTCGTACACCATCCCGTTCGTGCCGGTCAGCGACGCGACCAGCCCCGTCTACAGCGAAGATGACGTCAGCCAGTACTTCAACGAGAACTCCACCAACGAGGTGCCCGAGGCCGACACCGGTAGCAACGGCACCGGCGAGGTGCAGTTCGAGACGATGACGATCACCCAGGCGCCTGGACTTGGCTGCGGCGAGCTAGAGAGCA
>JASHPF010000225.1 GCA_030038295.1 Streptosporangiaceae bacterium | reverse complement strand
TTTCCCGGCGGGGAAGAATCGGGTCATGGCTGTCGCGCGCGCAATCGGGCTGTTCATCGCCGCCGGGCTCGCCGAGATCGGCGGCGGCTACCTCGTCTGGCGCTGGCTGCGCGAGGGGGCGCCGGTCATCGTGGGCATCCTCGGCGCCGCCGTGCTCGTGTTGTACGGGGTCATCCCGACGCTGCAGCGCAGCCACGACTTCGGCCGGATCTACGCCGCCTACGGCGGCGTGTTCGTGGTGGCCTCGCTGCTGTGGGGCTGGGGAGTCGACGGCAGCCGCCCGGACCGATACGACGCCATCGGCGCCGTCGTGGTGCTGGCCGGCGTCGGGATCATCTACTTCACGCCGCGCGGCTAGCCCGCCGCCGCGTTGCACACCGGACCGCGGCGCGACAGGCTGGACCCATGGACACGACCAGGCCGTCCGCTGTCGAGATCATCGCGAGGCTGTTCGCCAGCGAGGGCGCCGCCGATTACCTCGGCGAGCCGGTGAGCCAGGCGGCGCACATGCTGCAGGCGGGTGCGCTCGCCGAGCAGGCCGGTGCCGCGCCGGAACTGGTCGCCGCGGCGCTGCTGCATGACGTCGGGCACTTCACCGGCACCAGAACCGGCCACGACCTGATGCGGGGCACC
This sequence comes from Streptosporangiaceae bacterium, assembly GCA_030038295.1. Taxonomy (GTDB): domain Bacteria; phylum Actinomycetota; class Actinomycetes; order Streptosporangiales; family Streptosporangiaceae; genus JAJYUU01. Next base: position 11,245 of record JASHPF010000225.1, on the reverse strand, counting down.
GACAACCAGCATGGCGAGCAGGGCGCCGCGTGGCTGACGCAGTGGTTCGGTCCGCTGGTGACCGAGCCCGTCCGGCTGCACGTCGCCGCCAAGCGGTACCTGTGCGCGGTTGAGCCTGGCTACCTGTCCAGGCTCTCACCGGCATCGGTGTACACCCTCGGCGTGCAGGGCGGGCCGATGCGGGCCGACGAGATCACCGAGTTCGAGGCGAGCCCGCACGCGGGCGCCGCCTGCCAGGTCCGGCGCTGGGACGACCAGGCCAAGGACCCGGCCGCGCCCGTGCCGCCGTTCGAGCACTTCGCCCCGCTGCTCGGCGCGCTGGCAGAGCGGAGCGGTGATACTGGGCCGAACGGCCGCCGCTAGCCGGCCGCGAAAAGGGGGCTGGCCGTGCTGCGTTACCACCGGGTCGTGGTCAAGCTCAGCGGCGGGGCGCTGGCCGGGAGGGCCGGATCGGGGGCGGACCCGGCGAGCCTGGCCAGGGTCGCCGACGAGGTGCTTGCGGTCCGCGAGCTGGGCGTCCAGACCGCCGTGGTCGTCGGCGGCGGAAATTTCTTCCGCGGCCGGATGGCCGAGGGATGGGGCATCAGCCGGGCCGAGGCGGACAACATCGGCATGCTCGGCACGATCATGAACGCGCTGATGCTGCGCGGGGCCCTCACCGCCCGCACCGACATCGACGTTCGGGTGATGACCGCGGTGCCGGTCCAGACGGTGGCCGAGCCGTTCATCAGGCTCCGGGCCATCCGGCACCTCGAGCGCGGCTCGATCGTGCTGCTCGCGGGCGGTATCGGGCAGCCGTACGTGACGACCGACTACCCGGCGGTGCAGCGCGCCCTCGAGCTCGAGGCCGATGCACTGCTGGTCGCGAAGCGCGGCGTGGACGGGGTCTACGACAGCGATCCCGCGGTCAACCCTGGCGCGGTGCGGTATGAGCGGCTTACGTACGACGAGGCGCTGGCCCTCGGCGTGCGGGTGATGGACACCAGCGCCTTCGTGCTCGCGAACGAGCAGGCGCTCACCATGCACGTGTTCGACGTCGCCGCGGCCGGGGCGATGCGGCAGATCTGCGAGGGCGCCGATCTCGGTACCCGGATCGCGCCTAAGGAGTAAACCGGGCACGCACCCGCGTGTGGATCACGCTCATGATCGTGCCGAGGCCGAGCGCGCCGGCCGGGACCAGGGTCACCAGCGCGGGGATCTGGTACCGCCAGGAGAACACGAACGCGTCGGATACCAGCAGCAGGAACGCCGCGGACCCGAAGCAGAGCAGGCAGCCGAGAGCGAGCTGTCGGGTGCGCGGGTCAAGCCGGCGGCGTGCCACGGCGACGAGCGACCCCGCTAGCCCGGTGACGGTACACAGCAGCAGGAGCGGGCCCGGCGTGTAGCCACCGTCGAGCTGGTAGGCGTGCAGGAAGTCGGCAACCGGGCGCCATACCGTCGGCGCGCCGCCGCCGAACTGGGCCACGATGGCCCCGACTTCCTGCTTCGAGGCGTGCGGCGCGAAATACGGGAACGACCTCGCGAACTGCCAGCGCGTGATCGGCGGATCGCCGGGCGCCGTCTGTCGGGTCACGGCGAACAGCTTCAGCACGTCCTGCCCGTAGGCGTCCAGTACCCGAAGCGGCTGCTGGCGCAGCACGCTCGAGTTGAAGCTCGTGACGGTGCCGTCTACTGCCGCGCGCGGCTGGGTGCGGTAGATAGCCTGCACCGGCGAGCCCGGGTTGAACGCGAGCCAGTCGTCCCCGTGGGCCTGTTCCGCCGGGGTCGGGCAGATCGCGCGCTCGGCCGCCGTCAGCCGGATGGTGGCACAGTCCACGGCGGCGGCCGTCCGGCCATACAGCGACGTCACGCCCTGATGGGACAGCGCGAACTGCCCGGTGGCCAGGTACGACCCGGTGCAGTAGGCGAGGATCGGCACCGCGAACGCGACGCAGAGCGTGGCGGCCTTGCCGATCGCCGGCCGCCAGCCGCCGCCGGCCGCCAGCACGAAGATCACCGCGGGCAGCGCCAGGGCCTCGCCGACCTGAGCGACGACGGCCGACGTGCCGAGCACGAGGCCGGCCGCGGCGACCCGCCGCCACCCCAGATCCGGCCGCCAGAGCAGGATCGCGAGACCCGCCACGATCAGCGCCTCGAACCAGGTCGTGGGCATGATCGTCTGCTCCTGCTGGAGCTGGTAGGCGTCCAGCAGGACCGGGGCGATGGCGAGCGCGGCCAGCCAGCGAGACACGCCGCGGCGCAGCAGCAGCACGTAGATGACGACGGCCATCGCGAGGCCGAGCAGGTGCTGGATCGCGGTGACGGTGTCGAGGTTGGCCACGAACAAGATCGCGCGCAGGGGGGCCTTGTACCCCTCGGGGTCATTGCCCTCCGAGTTGTACAGGTATTTGACCGAGTCGATGTAGAAGAGGGCCGGGCGGTAGGCGAGCTCGGCCAGCACGCGCAGCACCAGGCCCGCAGTGAGCAGCACGACGGCGAGCCAGTGCTGTGCAAGCGCGGTCGTGGCCCTCCCGCGGGCGGCTGGTCTCGCGACCGCGGTGACGGCGTCCGTGGCACGGGCAGCGGGGCGAACGACCCCGTTCCCCCCCAGAATGGTCACCGAGCGGTCGCGGTCAGCTGGTGTTCCGGCGCCCGCCCGCGGCTTTCCCATCGTCATACTCGCCCCGGGGGAACCCAGCCGCCGCTCGAGTGCCAGAGCGCCAGCACGACGGTGACGATGGTCAGCCAGCGGGTCATCCGATTGCGCGGCACCTGGGTGAGGATCACCCACGGCAGGGCCGTGTACCAGGCAAACATCCAGGGCCACACGAGTACCCAGGCGTACGTCAGCGCGAACGGCGCGACGACCTCGCGCGGCTGGTCGGCGGAGATCCGCTGATAGACGAGCCAGGCGACGACGAACATGGCGCTCACGCACAGGATGCTGATGATGAGCGCGAGGGTGCCGTGATTGACGTGCAGCTCGTCGCCGATTGCCTTCACGAACCACAGCGGTGACGGCAGGGTCACCCACTGTGAGCCATTGAAGAGCGGTTTCAGGGAGTCGAGGCCGAAGGCGCGGTATTCGAGCGCCAGTGTCGCCATGGCCACCACGGCGATCCGCGACAGCCGGAGGTACTCGCGGCGCTGCAGCAGCGGCACCGCCAGCCCGAGCGCGACCAGGACGGCGGTGATCTTCACCCCGCTGCCGACGCCGATGATCACGCCGATCGCCACATCGGCCCAGAGGCCGCGGTAGCGCCGGGTCAGCTGGATCGCGGCGATCGCGGCCGCCGCCACGAACGTGTCGAAGTGCCCGCCGCCGACGAGCTGCTGGATGAGCACGGGGTTCGCGGTCCAGAACAGCGTCGCGCGGACCGGGTCGTCGGACGTCTTGAGGAGCAGCAGCCCGACGGCGAGGAAGACGATGCCATTCAGGATCATGAGCACCCAGATCGTCGTCTGGACGCTCGCGCCGCCGATCGACGCCGCAAACGACTGGATCCACGTCGCCACCGGCCCGTACACCGACGGCTGGTTCTTCCACAGTTGGCCGACGACCTGGAAGTAGGTGGGGTCGTGGTGGCTGAGCCAGGCCAGGGTGCCAGGTGAGTACGGATCGCGGCCGAGCGAGGCGAGCCGGCCATACGCCGCGTAGCTGGCGGTGTCCGACGAGCCGACCGGGGTGAGGCAAGCCATGATCGCGACGACGACGGTGCTGGCCAGCAGCAGCTTGCGCGGGTCGGGCCGCCAGCCCTGGCTGTGCGCCCACAGCATGCCCGCGAGGCCGAGGCAGGCCAGGATGTCGCCCGAGTAGAGCGTCGCCGAGGTGAGGATGTCGTGCAGGCCGGGGCTTGCTGGCTGGTGTGTGGGGTTGAGCAGCCGCGACACCAGGTCGGTCAGCGGCAGCCAGACGTGCTGCAGGGTCTGCGAGTTGGGCGCGGTCGCGCCGACGATCATGCCGAGCAGCAGCCCGACACCGGTGATGGTGATCGCAACCCTGGGGGTGGCGAGCCTGCTCCAGGAGAGCTTCCGGATGACCGTGCTCATCAGCCGCTCGACCGGGCCGGTCGGCTGGAGCGGGGCGGCGGGCGGCGATGGCGTTGTTAGTCCGGGCCGGGTGGTGGGGCGCCCTGGGCTGATCGGGCCGGCGTCGGCCGGGCGGGCCGATACCGCGACTCCGGTGTGATCTCGCTCACCGGACTGACCCGCGGGTCTCGCGTCGGCCTGCCCGTTCCCGTCACCGGCGCCGTTCGACCCGGATTCCGCCTGCCTGACCGGTCCAGATGAATCGGCTGGGCTGGCGGACACCTGCGTCACGCGCCCACCTCCATCAGGCCTGCTCGCTCCGCACTCCTTAGGCCCGCCTCGGCGCTGCTTCTACTCCCCGGACACCTTCGTGCAGCTCAGCCGGACCCCTGGCCGCGGGCCTTCGATCAGGGTAAAGGGACCGCTGAAGGCTGTGCGCCGGATTCGTGTGAAATCGTACCCGCCCGCGGCGGCGGCGCCCCCGGCCAAGCTGTCCTGTCGATCACCGTGATCGTAGCGAGCGGGTACGCGCCGTCACGCCCCGACCTAGGCTGGCGGGCCGTTGCGACCGCGTGCCGGGCCGCCGGGCCCGGCTCCGGCTGGTCTCTGGGGCGACGGGCTGCTGGGTGCGGCGTGGGATAAAGGCGTCGAAGGCTGGCATTGTGCGACTGACCGGCCGCGACGGATTCACCTTCAATGGGCGATGCGGATGTCCGCTGGGCGGGCAAACGTAAGCACAGGTGTGCTGTGTAAGCCAGGCTGGTAACGGGGCAGCCTGGGCGGCATACGCGACCGGGAGTTGTCATGCGGAAGGCCGCTGTTGCCTGCGGCGTCATCGGGCTGGTCCTGATGATCTGCGGCGGGCTGCTCGCGTGGTGGATCACCCCCTCCTACATTGCGCGGCTGCCCGGCAACTACAACAAGACCAGGACCTACGACGGCACGATTCACGCTCTCTTCAACCCGGCCGCGCTGGCCACCGGCGACCTGGCGGCCGCGATCAGGACGAACCTCCCGGCCACGCTGACCGACAACGTCAAGGTGCTCCAGACGTCAGGGAACTCGGCGCTGGTGCAGGACACGCGCGTCATCAAGGCCTCCGGCAGCCCGGTGGCGACTACCGTCCAGCACTACTCGCTCGACCGGACGACACTCGAGGCGACCGCCAGCCACCCCAGCAGCTGGGTGGTCACCCCCGCCAAGGGCCTGACGGTCAGCTGGCCGCTCGGGGCTAAGAAGCAGACCTACACCGGCTGGGTGCCACTGACCGAGACCACGACCCCGGTGCGGTATGTGGGCGAGTCTTCGCAGGGCGGGATCACCACGTACGAGTACCGCGCCTCCGTCCCGCCGACACGGATCAGGAATACGCAGGTGCTTGCGGCGCTGCCCAAGTCGCTGCCGACCTCGCTGGTGCCGCGGCTGGTCGCGGCCGGAGTGATCTCACCGAGCGAGGCCGCGAGCCTGGCGACCGCGTTCCCGGGCGCCACGTCCATCCCGCTCGGCTACACCTATCAGGCCAGCAATACGTACTTCGTGGCGCCGGCCACCGGGCTGGTCGTGAACGTGGCGAACAACGAGACCGAGACCGGCGGCATCCTGATGCCCACGGGGGCCATCACCCCGGTGATCCCGGTGCTGTCCGACAGCTACCACGCCAGCCCGGCCAGCCTGTCCGCGGCTGTGTCCGACGCGAACAGCGGCAGCAGCACCATCACCGCCTGGGGCGTGGCCGTGCCAATCGCGGCTGCGGCGCTCGGCTTCCTGCTCGTCCTGCTCGCCATCTTCCTCTGGCTGCGCAAGCGCAGCCGGGGGAAGCCGGTGGACGTGGATCACGGGCAGCGGCATCCGAGCCCGGCGGGCCACGTCACCTGAGTCTGGAACCGGCCACGGTGGCCAGCTAGCATTCTCGGCCAGAGCCAGTGGAAGTCGCGTGGCGGACCCGGCCGCTCCGGGACCCTGGCCGGGAAGGCAAGCGCGATGGCACGGATCGACCGGCGGACCCGGCTGTGGGCGTGGCTCGTCAAGCGGCAGGGCTCCGTGAGCACGAAAAGCGATGCCGACATCATCGCCATGCAGTCCCGGCACATGCCCACCAACGGGCTGACGAACTTCGTCTTCGGGGCTGTTCGGCCGAGGACCGAGCTACGTGACCTGACCCTCAGCGGGCCGGGGGGCGACCTCCCGGTCCGGGTCTACCGGCCTGCCGCCGCGGACCGGCGCCCGCGGCCGCTGATCCTGTACATCCACGGCGGCGGGTTCGTCTTCGGCGACCTGCGCATGGGCGACTGGATGTGCAGTTCGGTGGCGGTGACCGTCGGCGCGGTCGTGGTCTCCGTGGCCTACCGGCTCGCGCCGGCGCACCCGTTCCCCGCCGCCGTGGACGACTGCTACGCGGCGCTGACCTGGGTGGCGGAGAACGCCGCGGAGCTAGGCGCGACCGGGCCGCCGCGCATCGGGGTTATGGGCGAGAGCGCCGGAGGCAACCTGTCGGCGGTGATGTGCCTGCTGGCCAGGGATCGGGGTGGGCCGGAGCTCAGTCATCAGGTCCTGCTCTATCCGGCCACCGACCTGACGCACGCGGCCCCTGCGGCCGAGAACTCACTCATTCTCTCTGAGCCGGACATGCAGGCGTTCCGTCGGCTCTATCTCGGCGCCGCCGACCCGGCCGACCCGCGCGTGTCGCCACTGCTCGCCCCGGACCACAGCCGCCTGCCGCCGGCCCTCATCCAGGTGGCCGAGCATGACCCGCTGCGCAACGACGGGATCCGGTACGCAGCGGCCCTGCGCTCGGCCGGGGTGCCCGTGCGGTTCACGGAGTACGTCGGCGTGCCACACGGCTACCTCAACTTCCCCGGCGTCTGCCGTATCGCCTCGCAGGCCATGGCCGAGATCTGCGCCGAGCAGGCGGCGGCGCTCGCGCGGCCGTCGGCCCCGGCCTCGGAGGCGCCCGCTGACCTGGCTGGCTCGTCCGCCGGCTGACGGCGCAAGGGTGCTCGCTTGCGCCTGAACCAGACGGGCGCCGCGCGAGCTCGGTCGTCCGGCTCGCGCGGCGCCCAGGGCTCGGTGCCCGTCAGGCCAGGTCGAACCGATCGAGGTTCATGACCTTGTCCCACGCGGCGACGAAGTCGCGCACGAACTTCTCCTGCGCGTCGTCGCTCGCGTAGACCTCTGCGATCGCCCGGAGCTCCGAGTTGGACCCGAAGACCAGATCGAACCGGCTGCCGGTCCACTTCAGCTCGCCGGTTGCCCGAGCACGGCCCTCGAACGTGTCCTCGGCCTCGGACGTTGCCTGCCACGTCGTGCCCGTGTCGAGTAGGTTGACGAAGAAGTCGTTGGTCAGCGTCTCGGGTCGGTCGGTGAAGACACCCAGATTCGACTGGTCGTAGTTCGCGTTCAGGACCCGCAAGCCGCCCACCAGGACGGTCAGCTCGGGCGCGGTCAGGGTGAGCAGGCTCGCCCGGTCGACCAGCACGTGCTCTGCCAGCCGGGGCTGAAGCTTGCCGAGGTAGTTGCGGAAGCCGTCGGCGGGCGGCTCGAGGACTTCGAACGACTCCACGTCCGTCTGCTCCTGAGACGCGTCGGTGCGGCCCGGCGCGAACGGAACCTCGACCTCGAACCCGCCGTTCTGTGCTGCTTGTTCCACGGCAGCGCACCCGCCGAGCACGACCAGGTCGGCCAGGGAGACCTGCGTGCCCTCGGTGGCCTTCGAGCCGTTGAACTCCCGCTGGATCCCCTCCAGGGTTCGCAGGACATTCGCCAGGTCAGCGGGCCTGTTGACCTCCCACTCGTGCTGCGGAGCGAGCCGGATCCGGCCGCCGTTGGCTCCGCCGCGCTTGTCGGTTCCGCGGAACGTCGACGCTGCGGCCCACGCGGTGGACGCGAGCTCCGAGATCGTCAGGGCAGAGCCGAGTATGGCGGCCTTGAGCGCAGCGATGTCCGCCGCTCCGACCAGTTCATACGTGGCCGGCGGGACGGGGTCCTGCCAGATCTGCGGCTCCGCCGGAACCAGCGGGCCCAGGTAGCGCACGATCGGTCCCATGTCGCGGTGGGTTAGCTTGAACCACGCCCTGGCGAAGGCGTCGGCGAACTCCTTCGGGTGCTGGAAGAACCGCCGGGAGATCGGCTCGTAGATCGGGTCCAGCCGCAGCGCCAGGTCCGTCGTCAGCATCACCGGGGGGTGCGTCCGCGCCGGATCGTGGGCGTCCGGCACGGTGCCGGCGGCGGCTGGGTCCGTGGGGATCCACTGCCAGGCGCCGGCCGGACTCTGCACGAGTTCCCACTCGTAGCCGAACAGGGTCTCGAAGAAACTGTTGTCCCATTCGGTGGGCGTCGGGGTCCAGGTGCCCTCCAGGCCGCTGGTGATGGCGTCGTCGCCCGTCCCGGTGCCGAAGCTGTTCGCCCAGCCGAGGCCCATCTGGTGGAGCGGAGCGCCCTCGGGCTCCGGGCCGACGTGCGCGTCAGGCACCGCCGCGCCGTGGGTCTTGCCGAACGTGTGCCCGCCGGCGATGAGCGCGACCGTCTCCTCGTCGTTCATCGCCATGCGGCGGAACGTCTCCCGGATGTCGCGGGCGGCGGCGAGCGGGTCGGGGTTGCCGTTCGGCCCCTCCGGGTTCACGTAGATCAGGCCCATCTGCACGGCGCCGAACGGATTCGCCAGCTCGCGGTCGCCGCTGTAGCGCTCGTCGCCCAGCCACGTCGCCTCGGAGCCCCAGTTGATGTCCTCCGGTTCCCACACATCCTCGCGACCGCCACCAAAGCCGAAGGTCGTGAATCCCATCGACTCCAGCGCGCAGTTGCCCGCGAAGATGATCAGGTCCGCCCAGGAGATCTTGCGGCCATACTTCTGCTTGACCGGCCAGAGCAGCCTGCGGGCCTTGTCGAGGTTCCCGTTGTCGGGCCAGCTGTTGAGCGGCGCGAAGCGCTGCGTGCCCGAGCCGCCGCCGCCACGGCCGTCGCTGATGCGGTACGTGCCCGCGCTGTGCCACGCCATCCGGATGAACAGCGGACCGTAGTGGCCGTAGTCGGCGGGCCACCAGTCCTGAGACGTCGTCATCACCGCCTCGATGTCCTGCTTCAGGGCATCGAGGTCGAGGGTGTTGAACTCCGCTGCGTAGTCGAAGTCCTCGCCCATGGGATTGGCCATGCGGCAGTTCTGCTGGAGCACCCTCAGGTCCAGCTGGTTTGGCCACCAGTCACGGTTCGACCGCACTTCGGCCGGGTGCGCGACCGGGCACTTGCTCTCGTCGGCCATGTTTCCTCTCCTACGTTTGCGTCTGGGTCAGTGACCGGCATTCGGCACAGCGACCCCAGTAGATGACTTCGGCTTCGTCGATCTCGTAACCCTTGTCGTCGACCGCTGTCAGACACGGCGCGGAGCCGACTGCGCAGTCGACGTCGGCGGTACTGCCGCAGCTGCGGCAGATCACGTGATGGTGATTGTCACGAACCCGGGCCTCGAAGCGCGCCGGTGACCCGGCGGGCTGGATGCGCCGGACCAGGCCCACGTCGACCAGGACGCCCAGCACGTCATACACCGCCTGCAGCGAGATGGCGCCCAGTTCCGCCCGCACGGTCGCGGCCACGGCATCGGCCGTCGCGTGGGGCTCGGTCGACACCGCCCGCAAGACGGCCAGGCGCTGGCCCGTGACTCGATAGCCGCGCTCCCGGAGGAGGTCGGCCGGGTCCGTAGGCACGCCCAGGACTCTACCGAATCTGGAGAGGGTCGGTAAATAGAATCCATAAAGATAATCCTGGTCGGCACGCCGTCGGCCGGGGGACGTTGACCGAGGCAACCAGGGCAGCCAGCGCGCTGGCCTGGGTGGAGGAACTGACGTCGGCGACCGGGCCGGCCCAGAGCATGCCGAGCTCATGGTAGGTGCTGGTGTCGTCCGCCTCGATGGCCTCAGCCTGCCTCGCGAAGAAGGCGTTGAACCGCGTTGTCTTGGCCGTGACGGCCAGCACCTTGAGGTCCTGGACGAAAATGCCCTTGAACGCCTGAGTGTCGGCATCCAGGCTGGCGGGGCAGCCGGCCCCCCGGCACGGCTCCGTCAGCACGCCGCCAACGGTGAGCTGGCCGATGGCCGCCCCGGCGATCCGCTCGGCTGTGATCAGGAGCGAACGGCGGCCGGTTGCCTGGTACAGCCGGGCGAGTCCGGCCAGTATCACGCCCTGGTTATAGGTCCAGGTGGTACCCGCGTTGTTCTGGCAGTCGTTGCCGAGGCCGTCGTTGATCAGGTAGCCGCTGTTGATCATTCCGCTGTGCTCGAACCACGACCACTCCGCATCGGCCCATCGCAGGTACTTCGTGTCGCCGCTGATCGAGTTGTGCAGCCAGGCGGTCAGCTCGAGGAACAGCTCGTTGGTGATCGCGTTCTTGTACGAACGCGGGCTGCGCTGCCACCAGATCCCGCCGCCGCACGCGCTGTCCCAGGCCCGGTGGATGTAGTCGGCGTCGGTCTCGGCCATGGACAGGTACGCAGTCACGTGAGTGAGGTCGTAGGCCTGCAGCCAGACGAGTGCCCACCACGCGGTGTCATCGTCGGACTCGTTCTCGAAGTCCCCGGCCGCATTGATCGCGAACGCGCTGAGGATGGCACCGTCGTAGCTGCGATCCCCGGTGGTCTGCGCGTAGCTCTCGACGGTCGACAGCGCCACCGCGGCCTGCCACCAGGAGGTTCCGATCAGCCCCGTCTCCGCGCTGTAATAGGTAAACAACTCGGCCACACCGGCCTTCAGGGGGTTGTTGGCGCCGAGCGCCGCCGGCGCTATGAGGCCCACCAGCGTGGCGATCACGACCCCGACGGCAACCACAGTCGCCGTGGCAGGCGGATTCGGCGGCCGCGATCTCCGGCTCTGGCTGGCCGCCTCCCGGCGTCGCATGGCGTGCAAAAGCTGCGCACGCCGGGTCTTCGTTACCAAAGCCATACAGGCGCATTACTTTAGCTTTGCTTACGATGTCGTGCAATCGTTTGCTAATGGTGATTTAACAACCACAGAATGTGAGCTGTCATAGCTAGGGCGCGCACGGCCGCGCGGCAGCTCCGCTGGCCGGCCGGAGGCGCGGTCCCGTGCGCGGCATGACAGAGTGGATCAGCGCCTGGATTCGACGCACTCCGCCGCGCTGACGTTGAGGAGAACAGATGGGCTTCGATACACCCGCCGGAACCCGCGGGGCACGGCAGCCCAGAGGACCCTTCTTCCGGTGGCTCAACAAGGTCATGGCTAACCGGCTCCG
>JASHPF010000224.1 GCA_030038295.1 Streptosporangiaceae bacterium | reverse complement strand
TGCTATCCATCGCGCTGCCGCGGATCCGTGACTTCCGCGGCCTGTCCGACCGGCAGTTCGACGGTCGCGGTAACTACACCTTCGGCCTGACCGAGCAGCTGATGTTCCACGAGATCAACCCCGACCAGGTCGACCGGCAGCGCGGCATGGATGTCACCGTCGTCACGTCGGCAACCACCGACGCCGAAGGCCGCTCGCTCCTGCGGCGGCTCGGCTTTCCATTCAGGGAGAACTAAGCAGTGGCGAAGAAGAGCCTCATCGCCAAGGCCAAGCGCAAGCCAAAGTTCGCGGTCCGCGCCTACACCCGGTGCTCCCGGTGCGGCCGTCCGCGCGCCGTCTACAAGAGGTTCGGCCTGTGCCGGATCTGCTTCCGATCGATGGCGCACCGCGGCGAGCTGCCCGGCATCACGAAGTCCAGCTGGTAACGACAAGTGCCGCCCGCGGCACGACACGAAGTAACGACCAACCTGGGCGCTCCGGCGCCCACTGACCACGCCGCAGGTCCCCGGCGCTGACCGCCGGGGAAACCACGGCGAGGAGGGCCCTCAGGCCATGACCATGACCGATCCGGTCGCAGACATGCTGACCCGTCTGCGCAATGCGAACTCGGCGTACCACGACACCGTGTCCATGCCGCACTCCAAGATCAAGGCGCATATCGCGGAGATCCTCCAGCAGGAGGGTTACATCGCCAGCTGGAAGGTGGAGGACGCCCAGGTTGGCAGGAATCTCGTGATCACGCTGAAGTTCGGACCGACCAGGGAGCGCTCCATCGCGGGTCTCAAGCGGGTGTCCAAGCCCGGCCTGCGGGTGTATGCGCGTAAGGACAACCTGCCGCGCGTCCTCGGTGGCCTCGGAGTCGCGATCATCTCGACGTCGTCTGGCCTGATGACCGACAGGCAGGCAAAGAAGCAGGGCGTGGGCGGGGAAGTCCTCGCCTACGTGTGGTAGGGAGCCAGCCATGTCGCGTATCGGACGGCTGCCGATCGTCATCCCGAGCGGCGTCGACGTCACCATCGACGGCCGCCGCGTCCACGTCAAGGGCCCCAAGGGTGAGCTCAGCCTGGAGGTGACGGCGCCGATCGAGGTCAGCCAGCACGACGGCGTGATCACCGTTACCAGGCCAAGCGACGAGGGGGAGATCCGCGCGCTGCACGGCCTGTCCCGGTCGCTGATCGCCAACATGGTGACCGGCGTCACCGAGGGCTATCGCAAGACCCTGGAGATCGTCGGTGTCGGCTACCGGGTCCAGGCCAGGGGCCCCGACCTGGAGTTCGCGCTGGGCTTCAGCCACCCTGTGCCGGTGCCGGCCCCGCCTGGGATCACCTTCCGGGTCGAGACGCAAACCAGGTTCGTGGTGGAAGGCATCGACAAGCAGCAGGTGGGCGAGGTCGCCGCGAACATCCGCAAGCTGCGCAAGCCCGACCCGTACAAGGGCAAGGGCGTGCGGTACCAGGGTGAGCAGATCCGCCGCAAGGTCGGAAAGGCTGGTAAGTAACACATGTCTGGCACGAAGACCAGGGCCCACATCCGGATCACCGGGCGGTCCGCGCCGCGGATCGCCGCGCGCCAGCGGCGGCATCTGCGCGTGCGCAAGAAGGTCGAGGGTAGCGCGCTGCGGCCCAGGCTGGTCGTCACTCGCTCGGCGCGCAACACGTTTGCCCAGCTTGTCGATGACTCGGTGGGCAACACGCTGGCGTCAGCCTCTACCCTGGAAGCGGCGATCCGGGCCGCCGACGGCGACAAGACGGCCAAGGCCAAGCAGGTCGGCGCGCTGTTGGCCGAGCGGGCGGCCAAGGTCGGCGTCAGCGCGGCGGTGTTCGACCGCGGCGGCTATGCCTATCACGGCCGGGTGGCAGCCCTCGCCGACGGTGCCCGCGAGGGCGGGCTGACCCTGTGATGCGGGCCACCGTCACGCAGGGCGCCTCGATCGGCAGCACGCGGCAGTCCCGCACTCAACGACAGAAGAGGAAGATCTGATGGCAGCAACACCGCGGCGCGGCGCCGGAGGCGGCGGCGAACGGCGCGAGCGCCGCGACGACCGGCGCGGGGCCGGGCCGGAGAAGGGCACCGCCTACCTGGAGCGCGTCGTCACCATCAACAGGGTGGCGAAGGTCGTGCAGGGCGGCCGCCGGTTCAGCTTCACCGCGCTGGTAGTGGTCGGCGATGGCAACGGCATGGTCGGCGTCGGCTACGGCAAGGCCAAGGAAGTTCCGGCCGCGATTGCCAAGGGCGTCGAGGCGGCGAAGAAGGCGTTCTTCCGCGTGCCCAGGATCGGCGGCACCATTCCGCACACCGTGCAGGGAGAGGAGTCAGCCGGCGTGGTGCTACTGAAGCCGGCCAGCCCCGGCACCGGCGTCATCGCCGGCGGCCCGGTGCGGGCAGTGCTGGAGTGCGCGGGCATCCACGACGTGCTCTCCCGGTCGCTCGGCTCGTCGAACCCCATCAATGTCGTGCACGCCACCGTGGCGGCGCTGAAGAGCCTCAACCGGCCCGAGGAGATTGCGGCCAGGCGTGGCCTGCCGATCGAGCAGGTCGCCCCTGCCGCCATGCTCAGGGCGCGGGCGGCCGCGGCCAGCGCGCCAGCCGCCGCCGGCGTCGGTACGAGCCCGGCCGAGAGCAGCTGAGGCGGAGCGGGCAGATGGCAGAGCTGAAAGTGACCCAGATCCGGTCGAAGATCGGCGGGAACTCCGAGCAGCGCAACTCGCTGCGCTCGCTCGGCCTGCATCACGTCGGCGACGTGGTCGTCAAGCAGGACCGCCCCGAGATCCGCGGCATGATCAAGGCGGTTCGCCACCTGGTCACCGTGGAGGAGGTCGAGTAGACGATGGCTGACAGCGACACGTCGGCACAGGCTGCGCCCGGGGATGCCGGAGATCGCCCCGCCGAGTCGGCCGCCTTCGGCCGGGCGGGACTGAAGATCCACCACCTGCGCCCAGCGCCCGGCGCCCACACGCCCCGGACCAGGGTTGGCCGCGGCGAGGCCTCGAAGGGCAAAACCGCCGGGCGCGGCACGAAGGGCAGCAAGGCACGGCACAACATCCCGGAGTACTTCGAAGGCGGCCAGATGCCGCTGCACCGCCGGCTGCCCAAGCTGAAAGGGTTCTCGAACTCTCGCTTCAAGACCAGCTATCAGGTGGTCAACCTCGACCGGCTGGCCCGGCTGTACCCGGACGGCGGCGAGGTGTCACCCGAGGGCCTGGCCGCACTCGGAGCGGTCCGGCCCGGTGAGCTGGTGAAGATACTCGGCCAGGGTGAGGTCAGCGTCGCGCTACAGGTCAGAGCGCATGCGTTCTCGGCGACGGCGCGCGCGAAGATCACGGCGGCGGGCGGAGCGGTTACCGAGCTCTGAGATGACCGCCGCCGGCCACGGGCAGAGGCTCGTCATCCCCGCGGGCCAGCGGGGCAGCTTAGGCTCCCTAGGCTCCGGCCTGGGGTTCTGTCCGGCCGGAGGCGGGCGTGATGCGTGGCTTTCTGACTGCCAGCAGCACGTTAGACTTCGGCGAGCGACGTTGCGATGGCGGACCGCTGCCGGTGCCGCCATGGCGACGCGCCGCGCTGTCCTGGCACAGGAGCGGCAGATGATGTTCAACGATCGATCAAGGGATAGCGCATGCTGACCGCGTTCATCAGGGCGTTCCGGACGCCTGACCTGCGCAAGAAGCTGCTCTTCAGCATCTTCATCATCGCCGTGTTCCGCCTCGGCCAGCAGCTGCCGACGCCCGGCGTGTCGCAGTCCGCGGTGCAGAGCTGCATCGCCTCGAGCGCCTCGAAGACCAGCCTGTTCCAGTTGCTGAACCTGTTCAGCGGTGGCTCGATCAGCAAGCTGACCGTCTTCGCGCTCGGCATCATGCCCTACATCACGGCCAGCATCATCCTTCAGTTGCTCGCCGTCGTGATCCCGCGGCTGGAGACGCTGCGCAAGGAGGGCCAGACCGGCCAGGCCAAGATCACCCAGTACACGCGTTACCTCACGGTGGGCCTGGCGATCCTGCAGTCGACCGGCATCATCGCGCTGGCCAGGGCCAAGGAGCTGATCCCCGGCTGCACGGCGACCCTGATCCCTAACCCGTCCGTCTTCACGATCGCGACGATGGTCATCATCATGACCTCCGGCACCGCGGTGATCATGTGGCTCGGCGAGCTGATCACCGACAAGGGCGTCGGCAACGGCATGTCGGTCATGATCTTCACCCAGATCATCGCCGTTGTCCCCGGTCAGCTGCAGCTCATCTACGAGAACAAGCCCAAGTTCGTCTTCGCCCTCGTGCTCCTCATGGCGGTGGTGATCATCGCGTTCGTGGCGCTGATGGAGCAGGCACAGCGGCGGATCCCGATCCAGTACGCCAAGCGGATGATCGGCCGCCGGATGTACGGCGGGACGTCCACCTATATCCCGCTGAAGATCAACCAGGCGGGCGTCATCCCGGTCATCTTCGCGTCGTCGCTGCTATACATCCCGCAGCTCGCGGCGCAGCTGTTCGGCCACAACGCCGCCACCGGCTGGGCCAACTGGGTGGAGAACAACCTGGTCTTCAGTGACCACCCCGCCTATGCGGTATCCTATTTCGTCCTTATTGTCTTCTTTACTTACTTCTACGTATCGATCACCTTCCCGCCCGACGAGGTGGCCGACGGGATGAAGAAGGGCGGCGGGTTCATCCCCGGCATCAGACCAGGCGGTCCGACGGCCGGATACCTCAGTCACGTCGTCAGCAGGCTGACGGCGGCTGGGTCGCTGTATCTGGCGCTGGTCGCGCTCATTCCGGTCATTGCCATCGGCCTGCTGGACGCTACCGCCCAGTTCCCGCTCGGCGGTACCAGCATCCTGATCATGGTCGGTGTCGGGCTCGACACGGTGAAGCAGATCGAGAGCCAGCTGCAGCAGCGTAACTATGAGGGCTTCCTGCGGTAGTGCGAGTCGTCCTCGTCGGGCCCCCCGGTGCGGGCAAGGGGACACAGGCCCAGTTCATCTCCTCGCATCTGTCGATCCCGAAGATCTCGACAGGTGACATCTTCCGGCACAACGTCAGCACCGGGACCGAGCTCGGCCGGCAGGCCCAGGCCTATATGGAGCGCGGTGACCTGGTACCGGATGAGGTCACCATCGCGATGGTGGAGGCGAGGCTGGCCGAGGACGACGCGCAGAGCGGCTTCCTGCTCGACGGGTTTCCGCGCACCGTGCCGCAGGCCGAGACGCTCCGTAAGCTCCTGGCCGACTGGGACACCAGGCTAGACGTGGTGCTGGAGCTCGTCGTCGACGACGACGAGGTCGTCCGGCGGCTCTCCGGTCGGCGGACGTGCCGGGTCTGCGGCCGCATCTGGCATGTCCTATTCGAGCCGCCCGCCCGGCCCGGCCGATGCGACGACTGCGGCGGCGAGCTGTTTCAGCGCGACGACGACAGGGAGGCCACGATCAGGCACCGGCTGGACGTCTACGCGCAGCAGACGCAGCCGCTGATCGCCTTCTACGCCGATGATGGCATTCTCCTCGGCATCGACGCGACCGGACCGGTGGAGGAGGTCACCGCTCGCGCGTTGGCCGCACTGCGCAGGTTCATGACGTAGCGCCCCGCGCGGTAGGTTGAAGTCATCGCAGTGGAGGCGTCATGCGGCTAAGACGGGACGAGCCCATCCGGGTGAGCTGTCCTGCCCGGCTGGCCGCCGGTGGCGGGGCAGACGCGGGCGGCGCGGAGGTTCAGCGTGGCCTATGACCCTAATATCCGGGCATCCGACGCCGACCGGGACAGGGCGGCGACGCTGCTGCGGGAGCATCACGCTGCCGGGCGGCTCACGGTGGAGGAGTTCAGCGACCGGCTGGACCGGGCGTTTACCGCCAAGACCGTCGGTGAGATCGACGGCCTGCTGCGCGACCTGCCGGGCATCGACCTGTACCGGCTGCCGGACGCGGCCCTGACCCGACAGCCGCGGCAGAACCAGCCCCGGCGGCATTCGGAGGCATGGCGGGTCGCCTGGGGCAGCTGGCTCACCTGCAGCCTGCTGCTCTTCGTGATCTGGGCGCTCAGCGGGCACGGCTATCTGTGGCCGCTCTGGGTCGCCGGGCCGTGGGCTGCCATCCTGGTCGGCCGCTGGATCAGCGGCTCGCATCCGCAGGGCGGTCGCCGGCAGGTCGGCGGCTCCGCTAGCCAGGACCAAAGTCAGCTGCCGCGAGGTGACGAGGACCTGCCCGGTAGGCCCGGACGGTGACGGCCAGGGAATACCCTGCCGGGGTTCCTGGTTGCAACACGCGAGCATCTGCTCGCGGCTGGGTTCGCGTTGGCGACGGACCTGACGTAGACTTTCTACGGTCCATGAGCTGTTGTCGGCATGCGGAGTTTCCCGCTGGCCGGCTGTCAGTCAGCGGGGCCGTCCGGGCCCGTATCACCGTGTACCCGCACGTTCGTACGGGCTGGGCTCAGGTCAGCTAAGCCGGGGCCACCGGACCAGCAACCAACAACGCCAGCTTGCAGGCATGCGAGCTGGGTCACGACAAGCAGCGAAGCGCGGAGGGCATGGCCAAGAAAGACGGCGCCATCGAGATCGAGGGAACGGTCGTGGAGTCGCTCCCGAACGCCTTCTTCAGGGTGGAACTGGACAACGGGCACAAGGTCCTGGCCCACATCAGCGGCAAGATGCGGATGCACTACATCCGGATCCTGCCCGATGACCGGGTTGTCGTCGAGCTGAGCCCCTATGACCTCAGTCGCGGGCGGATCGTTTACCGGTACAAGTGAGCGGGCGGCACGACCGGCCAACGCCGGACCGCCGGCCCCGAGTACATGACTCCTCTGAGCAAGAAAGTGACCAGCAATGAAGGTCAAGCCGAGTGTGAAGAAGATCTGCAGCAAGTGCAGGATTATTCGCAGGCACGGCCGGGTCATGGTCATCTGCTCTGACCCGCGGCACAAGCAGCGTCAGGGCTGAGGCACTGGCCCGACACCGGCGACAACTGGCGCCAGATAACTGAAAATCCGGCAAGCAGTACATGCCGAGTGATCGGCAGCAAGCACGCACCGCACTCCGTGGTCGGTCTGGCCGGCCGCGGAGGACCCCCGGGGGAGGCCGGGGCGCGTCCGGGCAGGGACGCGGAGCGGCGCGCAGGACCTCCCTACCGAGAAGGAGATCTGCCCGCCATGGCACGCCTTGTTGGCGTTGACCTACCGCGTGACAAGCGGCTCGAGGTCGCGCTTACCTACATCTACGGAATCGGCCGCACCCGGGCCTTCGAGACGCTGGCCGGGACCGGCGTGAGCGCGGACACCAGGGTCCACCAGCTCAGCGACGACGACATCATCCGCCTCCGGGACTGGATCGAGGCCAACTACAAGGTCGAGGGTGACCTGCGCCGCGAGGTGCAGGCCGATATCCGGCGCAAGATCGAGATTGGCTGCTACCAGGGCATCCGGCACCGCCGCGGGTTGCCGGTACATGGCCAGCGCACCCAGACCAACGCCCGCACGCGCAAGGGCAAGAAGAAGACCGTGGCCGGCAAGAAGAAGGCCGGCAAGAAGTAGTCCGCTGCGCCGTGCCTGCGCCGCAGGCATCAGCAGCTGGTCCGATCACCTCCGCAAGGTAGAGGAGCAGGATGCCTCCCAAGAGCCGTACCGCCGGCGCCAAGAAGGTTCGCCGGAAGGAACGCAAGAACGTCGCGCATGGCCACGCGCACATCAAGAGCACGTTCAACAACACGATCGTCTCGATCACCGATCCCGGTGGCAGCGTGATCTCATGGGCCTCGTCCGGGCAGGTCGGATTCAAGGGGTCACGGAAGTCGACGCCCTACGCCGCGCAGATGGCGGCCGAGGCCGCCGCGCGCCGCGCCATGGAGCACGGCATGCGGAAGGTCGACGTGTTCGTGAAAGGCCCTGGCTCGGGGCGCGAGACCGCGATCCGCTCGCTGCAGGCCACCGGCCTGGAGGTCGGGTCCATCCAGGACGTCACCCCTGTCCCGCACAACGGCTGCCGCCCGCCCAAGCGGCGCCGGGTGTGACCGACCTAGCCTGCTAACCAGGAGAGTAAGCAACCGATATGGCTCGATACACCGGCGCGGACTGCAAGCGCTGCCGCCGCGAGAAGACGAAGCTGTTCCTCAAGGGCGCCAAGTGCGACTCGCCCAAGTGCCCGATCGAGATCCGGCCCTATCCGCCGGGTGAGCACGGGCGGAACCGGCCCAAGGAGAGCGAGTACCTGCTTCAGGTGCGCGAGAAGCAGAAGGCTCGTCGCATCTACGGGGTGCTGGAGAAGCAGTTCGGCAACTACTACGAGGAAGCCGCGAGGCAGCGGGGCAAGACCGGCGAGGCGCTGCTGCAGATCCTCGAGACCCGGCTGGACAACATCATCTATCGGGCCGGATTCGCGAAGAGCCGGGACATGGCCCGCCAGCTCGTCAGGCACGGCCACATCCTGGTCAATGGCAAGCGGGTGGATATCCCCTCTTACCGGGTCAAGGAGAACGACATCGTCGAGGTGGCGGCCAAGTCGCAGAACCTGACACCGTTCGTGGTCGCCAGGGCCGAGGCAGGCGACCGGACGCCACCCGCCTGGATCGAGGTGATCCCGGACAAGATGCGCGTGCTCGTGCACTCGTTGCCGGTGCGGGCTCAGATCGACACGCTCGTCCAGGAACAGCTGATCGTCGAGTACTACTCGAAGTAACAGGTCGGCCTGACGGCCGGACGCCGGCGCACGCCGGCGAGCAAGCGCGCTGTCATATAGCGGGCAGCGCGGAAAGGAAAGAGTCATGCTCATCGCACAGCGTCCCAGCCTCACCGAAGACCAGGTCGACGAGTTCCGGTCGAGGTTCGTCATCGAGCCGCTGGAGCCGGGATTCGGCTACACCATCGGCAACTCGCTCAGGCGCACGCTCCTGTCGTCGATCCCCGGTGCCGCTGTCACCAGCATCCGGATCGAGGGGGTCCTGCACGAGTTCTCCACCGTTCCCGGTGTCACCGAGGACGTCACCGACATCATCCTGAACCTCAAGAACCTGGTGGTGTCGTCCGAGCACGACGAGCCGATGCACATGTACCTGCGCAAGCAGGGACCAGGACCGGTCACCGCCGCGGACATCGCCCCGCCGGCCGGCCTCGAGGTGCACAACCCCGACCTGCACATCGCCACCCTCAACAGCAAGGGCAAGCTCGAGATGGAGCTCACGGTCGAGCGAGGCCGCGGCTATGTCTCGGCGGCGCAGAACAAGCAGCCGGGCCAGGAGATCGGCCGCATCCCGATCGACTCGATCTACTCACCGGTGCTGCGCGTCACCTACAAGGTGGAGGCCACCCGCGTCGAGCAGCGGACGGACTTCGACAAGCTCATCCTGGACATCGAGACCAAGCCGTGCCTGCGCCCGCGGGATGCAGTAGCGAGCGCCGGCAAGACACTGGTTGAGCTGTTCGGCCTGGCCAGGGAGCTGAACCTCGACGCCGAGGGCATCGACATCGGCCCGTCGCCGACGGACGCCGCCCTGGCAGCCGACCTTGCCCTGCTGATCGAGGAGCTGAACCTCACGGTCCGTTCCTACAACTGCCTGAAGCGCGAGGGCATCCACACCGTCGGCGAGCTCGTGGCCCGCAGCGAGCAGGATCTGCTCGACATCCGCAACTTCGGTGCCAAGTCGATCGAGGAAGTCAAGCAGAAGCTCGCCGACATGGGTCTGTCCCTCAAGGACTCCCCGCCCGGCTTCGACCCTGGCACCGCAGCGGACAGCTACGGGGCAGACGACGAGGACGACTACGTCGAGACCGAGGAGTACTGACGGGCAGCCGCCCGTCACGCCGACCCGAAGCAGTTTGACCCGCGACTGCGCTAAACCAGGAGAGACGTTCGATGCCCACGCCCACCAAGGGCCACCGACTCGGCGGCAGCCCTGCCCACCAGCGGCACATGATGGCCAACCTGGCCACCGCGCTGTTCGAGCACGGCAAGATCACCACGACGGAGGCCAGAGCCCGCAGGCTGCGGCCGCTGGCCGAGCGGCTCATCACCTTCGCCAAGCGGGGTGACCTGCACGCCCGCCGTCAGGTGCTCACCGTCGTGACCGACAAGAAGGTCGTGCACACGCTGTTCGCCGACATCGGGCCGAGCTTCGCCAGCCGGGACGGCGGGTACACCCGGATCACCAAGGTCGGGCCGCGCAAGGGCGACAACGCTGCCCTCGCCGTGATCGAACTGGTGCAGGAAGAGGCCGAGCCCAGGACGCGTCGCCGCCGGGCCCGCCGGGCAGCGCCGACCAGGGCTGGCCGGGGCCAGCCGACCGCGACGGCGGAGACGGCGGCGGCGGAGCCGGCCGAGGCTGGGGCGACCGCTGAGCTGATCGAGGAGCCGGACACCGAGTCCGCCCAGCCAGAAACGGCCGAGGCGGACGAGGTGAGCGACGAGGCGGACGCCGCTACCGAGGCCGACGATACGGCCGAGGCTGACGACACGGCCGAGGCTGACGACGCGGCGGCGAGCGACGAACAGGGCACCGACGAGTAATACCGTAACCGCGGGCGAGCCCGGTCGGCTGGCGCCGACCGGGCTCGCGTCGCTTCGGCTCCGGCTAGACCTGCGCTACGACGGCGGGGCGTTTCACGGCTGGGCAAGCCAACCTGGCCTGCTGACCGTGCAGCAGACCGTCGAGGAGGCGCTGTGGCGCGCGCTCGCGCTGCCGGCGCCGCCCCCGCTGACCGTGGCTGGCCGGACCGATGCCGGCGTCCACGCGCGCGGTCAGGTCGCGC
>JASHPF010000028.1 GCA_030038295.1 Streptosporangiaceae bacterium | reverse complement strand
GTTGATGGGGCAGGTCATGCAGTGCGCTCCGCCGCGGCCCTTGCCGAGCTCGAACCCGTCGATCTCGATGACCTCGACGCCGTGGTCGCGCAGCTTGCGGTTGGTGAACTCGTTCCTCCGGTAGCCGACGACGACACCCGGCTCCAGAGCGACGAAGTTGCTGCCGCTGTCCCACTGTTCGCGGGCCTGCTGGTAGTCATCGCCGCCGGTGGGAATCAGCTCCAGCTCGCTGATGCCGAGCGCGTTCTCGACGGCACCGACGAAGCTCACCTCCGAGCGGACGTCCAGGGTGCCGCGCCGGTCGCCGGGCCGGAGCGAGATCGCCGGCGCGGCCAGGACCACCGGCAGGTAACCGGTGGCCTTGTCGACATCCACGAACGTGAAGACGGTGTCCAGGTGCATGTACGTGCGACTGCGCGGGATCGTCACCGCGATCACCCGGTCCGCCGCACCGGCGGCGAACAGCGCGAGCGCGACGTGCTCGATCATCCTGCTGGTGGACCGCTCGCTGATGCCGATGAGCACGACGGCGTTGCCGATCGGCATCATGTCGCCGCCTTCGAGCGACGCGCGGCCGAAGTCCTCCTCATCGAAGCTGCCGTCGTCGCCGAGCGGCGGATACCAGTACTCGAAGTCCGCCTCGGCAAACATCGGGTGGAAGCGGTAGATCAGGCCCTGGTTGATCGTCTCCAGCCGCCTGGCGTGGAAGAACAGCGGGTTCAGCGACACCCCGCCGTACAGCCAGGCAGTCGGATCACGCTGGTAGAGGCTGTTGGGCAGCGGCGGCAGGATGTAGGCCTGCGGGTCGGCCTCGGCCGCGACCAGTGATCGCGACGCCAGCTCGGCCGAGCCGTATTCGTCGAAGAACTCGCTGCGCTTGAGACCGCCGATCAGCCGGGCGGCGAGCCGCTCGCCGTCCCACCCGGCGAGCTCGGACCGCACCGTGTCGACCAGGGCCGGACCGACGGACAGGTGGTTGACCGTTCGCTCGACCGCGTGCTGGCGGGCCTTGGGACCGGTGTTCAGCGCCTCCGCCAGCAATTCCTGGTGGTAGAAGACCTCGATCCCGCGCTCGCGCAGCAGCGCGACGAACGTGTCGTGCTCCCGCTGCGCCTGACCCACCCAGAGCACGTCGTCGTACAGCAGCTCGTCTTTGTTGGCGGGGGTCAGCCGCTTGAGGCTCAGCTCCGGCCGGTGCACGATCACCTGCCGGAGCCTGCCAACCTCTGAGTGGACCGCGAAGCTGGCGGCCATCGGCTGCTCCCGACTGCGAAACCTGGGCCCGGCGAACCGCACCGGATGGCGTTAACCCGGCGCGTACATCCCCGCGCGGCCGGCCGGCAAACGCTAGCCGCGAACCGCGGCCTCCAGCAGCGACCCGCGGTAGCGGAAAAGGTCGCGCAGCAGGCTGATCTCGGCACCGTGGTGCACCTGCTCGTTGACGAGGGTGGCGATGACTCGGTGCACCGGCCAGCGGTCTCCCCAGTTGGTCGGCACGAGCCGGTCGAGGTCGGCCTCGGTCATCCCGGCTAGCTCGTCCATCACCGGCTCGTGGCTGGCGAACAGCCAGTCGGTCGCCTCCGCGACGTCGGCGGGCAGCTCGAGATGGAACGACAGCGACGCGGAGCCGAACGCGTAGTCCCAGTAGAGGTAGTTCACCGCCGCGATGTGGATCGTGCGCCACGCGATCGTCGTGAACGGCGGCGGCTGCGGCTGCGCGGGGTCGTAGTCGATGACCCAGTCGCCACTGCCGTCGACGCTGACACCGCGATCCTGCGACCGGGGATGCACGGTCCAGCAGCCGTCGACCGGCTCCCAGAAGAACTCCTCGGCGCTGATGCCACCCAGGACCCGACGCAACGTCTCGCACGAGCCGGCGTAGGCGGCCCGGAGGATGTCGACACCAGTCGTCATAGCTACCCAGTGTGCCGCCCTAGAGTTGCCCTCGTGCGGATCGCGCTGATCAATTCCGGTCTCGGCCTGCTGGCGGCCGCCGCCGTCCTGCACCGGATCCGGCCCGACGCCGACCTGGTGCTGGCCACCGACCCGGACGGGATGCCGTGGGGGCCGCGGACACCACAGGACATCGCCGACCGGGCTCTGATCTGCGCCCGCGCAGCCCGCCAGTATGAGCCGGATGTCCTCGTCATGGCGTGCAACACCGGGTCGGTGCACGCGCTGGAGCGGCTGCGGGCCGAGTTCGAGCCGGACATTCCGGTTATTGGCACGGTGCCGGCGATCAAGCCGGCCGCCGCCGCGCACCGGCTCGTCGCGATCTGGGCCACGGTCGCGACCACAGCCAGTACCTATCAGCGCAGGCTGATCGCCGAGTTCGGCGGGTCCGCGCTGGTCACCCCCGTCGCCTGCCCCGGCCTCGCGGATGCTATCGACGCCGGGGACGCCGCCGCAGCGGCCGCCGCCGTCACCGCCGCAGCGACCCAGACCCCGGCTGGCTGCGAAGCTGTCGTGCTGGGGTGCACCGAGTACGAGCTGGCCGCCGAGGCCATCCGCGCCGCCGTCCCCGGCGCCGTCACGTTCGGCTCCGCCGAGGCGGTCGCGGCCCAGGCGCTGCGCCGGATCCCGTCCACGGCCCAGGCGCTGCGCCGGATCCCGTCCGCGGCCCAGGAGCTGCGCCGGATCCCGTCCGAGGCCCAGGAGC
>JASHPF010000223.1 GCA_030038295.1 Streptosporangiaceae bacterium | reverse complement strand
CTGGCGGGCGGGAACCGCGGTCGATGGGACGCGGGCAGCTGGCCGTGTCTGGGCAGGGCCGGGGAGGGGATGGTCACGTTGTTCGTTAATCGCGATGACGCGGGCCGGCAGCTGGCGGGGCGGCTGGAGCACCTGCGCGGCCAGCCTGTCGTCGTGCTCGGCCTGCCCCGCGGGGGCGTGCCGGTCGCCGCCCAGGTTGCCCGCGCCCTGGGAGCGCCGCTGGACGTGATCGTCGTCCGCAAGATCGGCGCGCCATTCCAACTCGAGCTCGCCATGGGAGCCGTCGGCGAGGACGGGGTACGAGTCTCAGATCCCTACATCATCCAGGCGGGAGCGATCACTCCGGAAGAATTCGCTGCTGCCGAGGCGCGCGAGCAGGCCATTGTCAACGCCCGCGCCGCCCGCTACCGCGCCCACCGCCCACGCGAGCCGCTGACGGGGCGCACCGCGGTCGTGGTCGACGACGGTATCGCCACCGGATCCACCGCACGGGCTGCGTGCCAGATCGCCCGGGCGCACGGCGCGGCACGGGTGGTGCTGGCCGTCCCGGTCGCACCACCCGGCTGGGAGAAGAGGATCCGCGCCGAAGCTGACGAGTACGTCTGCGTAGAGACACCTGCCGACTTCTATGCCATCGGGCAGTTCTATGCCGATTTCTCCCAGCTGACCGACGACGACGTCATCGGCTGCCTGGACCTGGCGGCCAGGCAGCAGGCGGCTTCGACGCGCACTGGACCGGCAGCGCTTGCAGCGGACGACCCGCCCGGCGAGACCGGGGAGATCCAGCCGACTGTCGACGAGGTGCGGCTGGCCGGCTACCTGGCTATTCCGGAGAAAGCCCTGGGAGTGGTGCTGTTCGCGCACGGAAGCGGCAGCAGCCGCCACAGCCCCCGCAACCGGTACGTCGCGGCCGTCCTGAACCAGGCGGGCCTGGGCACGCTGCTGCTCGACCTGCTCACGCCGGAGGAGGAAGCCGATCGCGCCAACGTGTTCGACGTCGAGTTGCTCGCACGGCGGCTGGCCGGCGTCACAGGGTGGCTCCGCGCCCAGCCGTCCGCCCGGCACGCACCGATCGGATACTTCGGCGCCAGCACCGGCGCGGCGGCCGCGCTGTGGGCCGCCGCGGAGCCCGGTGCCGACGTCGCGGCCGTAGTGTCCCGTGGCGGCCGGCCAGACCTGGCGCGTCCGCGGCTAGCGGCTGTCACCGCGCCCACGCTCCTGATCGTCGGCGGCCTGGACACCCTCGTCCTCGACCTGAATCACGACGCCCAGGCACAGCTGCGCTGCGAGAGCAAACTCGCGGTGGTCCCCGGTGCCACCCACCTGTTCGAAGAGCCAGGAACCCTGGCCATGGCCGCGGGGCTGGCCAGGGACTGGTTCGTCAGCCACCTCAGCGCCGTGCGAGTCGGACCGTAGCCCCGGCCAGGGCTCCCGGCTGCAGGGCCGCAGGGCCTGTACGTCCCGGCCTTGCGAGACCCAAGTCCTGATCAACATGCTCACCACGCGGACGCGGTGCTCCTCGCGTTGCGCAGCTGCACGTCACGCTGGCGGCCAACCGCGAAGCAGACAGGTTCACCAGACCGGCCGAGCCGGGCTTCTGGTGCAGAAGATCAGAGCTTGTAACCCATCTCGCGCAACAGGTGGTGCCTGGCCGCAGCGTCGGCATCGGATTCGACGCCGACGGGCGGCGATCCGTCGATCACTCCCACGACGCCCCGGCCGAGGTCGGTGGTCGCGATCAGGATCTCCACCTGGTTTGCGGTGGCGCAGAAGACCGTGCAGACTTCCGGGACCGATTTGATCTGGTTCAGGACGTTGATCGGAAACCCGTCGGCCAGCATGATCACGAAGATGTGCCCGGCGGCAATTGCCTCGGCCGACGCCACTGCGGCGCGGATGAGCTCCGCATCGTTGCCCGAGCGCCGGATCAGCCGGGCGGCTGAGGCCTCGCAGAACGCAATGCCGAAGCGGAGCTGCGAACTGGCCCCTACCAGCGCCTCGTGCAGATCCTCGACTGTCTTGACGAAATGCGCCTGACCGACAATCACGTTGACATCGTCCGGCGTATCCAGCGCTACGGCATCAAGTGATACCGCCACCGCACCTCCTCATGCGAAACGCCCGTAAAGCCGTGACCAAGGTGTCCTGCCCCGCGGGTTTTCTCGCCTGGCCGAAGGCTCGCCTGCGCCTGCCAACCGACAGTACCGCGTAATCTTCGGAGTGGAATTCCGGCCTCATGAGGCCGGGCGCCCGTGATGCTACTGGGTCAACCACCACGTCGGCATCGACGAATGCGGGCGGCCACCGAAGGTCACTCCCTCCCAGCCCACGCCAATGCCGATGAGGCGGTTACCTGATCTGCGCTCACCGTTCCGGCGCTCGGGCCGAACTGGCTGAGTCCTGAACGTCGGGGTCTGCCCAGACGCCGTCCAAGAACTCGCTGATCGCGGCGGTCAGCCGGGCAGGCTGCAGCCACAGCTCGGCGAAGGTGCGGGTCCGGATCAGCCGGGCGTCAGGCAGCTGCCGGGCCAGGTTTCTCGCGTCACTGAACGAATGAATCAGGTCGATCCCGTGTCCCAGCACCAGCGCCGGGGCTCTGATGGACCGGCGCTGGTCGGTGGTTGGCGCGATAGGCCCGACCAGCACACCGTGCAGAACTGCCGCGATTTCATCCGGATCCGATCGCGCCGCGCTGATGAACGAGCCGACCGGCCCGAACGGGGCAAGCGGCAAGCGGGCCGCTGCACGAGACACCAGACGCAGCGGAACACGCGCGTAGTGGACGCCGATCAGAAGCGGCAGGAAGACAAGCGCTGCTGCGGGCACAGCCCACTCGAGTACTGGCATCTCCAGGATCAGGCCGCGGACACGCTCCGGTGCCTGCACGGCCGTTAGCAGACTGACATTGGTACCGAGCGAAACACCGCCGAGCACCGCCTGGTCAACGCCGAGGTCGTCGAGCACGGCAAGCACCTGCTGGGCATACAGGTCCATCCGGTGCGCACCAGCGTGGCGTGGCTTGTCGCTGCGGCCATGACCCAGCAACTCGAGCAGCACGACCCGGTTGCCGCTGGCAGCCAGACTTCTGGCCAGGCCCCGGCTGAGATTTGCATCCAGCAAGAGGCCATGCAGCCACACGATCACCCTGTCGCCCGACCCGTAGATTTCGTACTTGAGCTGGTACGGCCCGTAGCTCAAGGAGTGCAAAGTGCCATCCGGGGTTGGCTCCGGATCGTGGTCCGCGCCCTGGCTCACCACGGTATGAGCAGGCCGGATAGCAGTCTGATCGTGACGGTCGCCGCTGGCGGCATCAGCCCAGGCCGCGAAATCGCTCATAGGCAACGATAGCGCCATACTTAGGACGGCGGGAAGCAGACGGGTGAGCCCTGCGGCCTCAACGGATGCCGACAACGGGCAGCCTCAGCGCTGCGGGTGCCAGCGGCGGCACGGCTGGGCTCCGTGGCGGCACCGGTGCGATGTTCCGGTACGCCGTGCCGAGCGGAGGCCTGGGGTCGCTCTCGCCCTTGTTCGGCCACAGAGCCATCGCCCGCTCCGCCTGCGCGGTAATCGTCAGCGCCGGGTTGACGCCCAGGTTGGCCGAGACTGCGGACCCATCGACAACGTGCAGGCCGGGGTGTCCGTACATGCGATGGTATGGGTCTATAACGCCGCTCGCTGCGGAATCGCCGATGACGCAGCCACCGAGAAAATGCGCCGTCATCGGGATATCCACCATTTCTCCGAGGCTATTCAGCGGAAAGCCGTCGATTCTCGCGGCGATGCGGCGCATCGTCTCGCTGGCGACGGGAATCCAGGTCGGGCTCGGCGTGCCATGTCCCGGCATCGACGTCAGCTTGACCCGGCCAAACCTCGTGCGCTTCGAGTACACGGTGATTGAGTTGTCGAGCGTCTGCATAGTGAGCCCGATGACCGCCCGCTCAGACCAGTGGTTCATGCCGCCGTAGAGCGACACGAGCCGACCCGGATGTGACGCTGCCTGGACGAGCCATTTCACCCAGCGCGGGACCGGGCCGCCTCCGTCAGTCATCAGGGTGCTGAGCAGCCCCATGGCGTTCGACCCCGTGCCGTAGCGGACGGGTTCGATGTGGGTGAATTCGTCGGGGCGGATCGATGAGGTGATCGCCACTCCGTGGGTGAAGTCGTGTTCCCTCCGGTGACGCAGCTTGGTCAGCGCGCCGCCGAGCGCTTCGGAGTTGGTGCGGGTCAGGACGCCAAGTCTGGCGGAGATCTCCGGCAGCGTGCCCGAGGCCCTCATGCGGTGCAGGAGTTGCTGCGTGCCCCAGGTGCCAGCCGCGAACACCACGTGCTCCGCGGTCAAGGTACGGGCGGTGCGCCCGGCCCGCCACGCACCGGTGCGCACCGTGTCCACCGCATACCCGCCCTGCTCCAGGGATCGGACTGCAATCGCCGTGGCCTGCTGATGCACCGTGGCCCCGGCTCTCTCGGCCAGGTACAGATAGTTCTTCACCAGGGAGTTCTTTGCATTATGCCGACAGCCGGTCATGCACTCGCCGGTCTCCAGGCACCCGCGGCGGCGCGGGCCCGCGCCGCCGAAGAATGGATCACTGGCCTCGGTACCGGGCTCTTTGCGGCCGTCGGGCCCGAAGAACACCCCAACCCTGGCCAGGCCGAACGTGTGCCCAACGCCCATCTCGTCGGCCACCTGCTTCAAGACTTCGTCCGACGGCGTCAGTGTTGGGTTCTGCACGACGCCTAGCATGCGCTCCGCCTGGTTGTAATACGGCGCAAGCTCGGCGCGCCAGTCTGTGATGTGCGCCCACTGCGGATCGCGGTAGAAG
>JASHPF010000222.1 GCA_030038295.1 Streptosporangiaceae bacterium | reverse complement strand
TCGGCCTCGGGGAGGGAGCGCGACGATGGTCCTGCTTCGTCACTTGCTCGGCGACGCGCTTCGGCGACTGCGTCTTCGCCAGGGTCGCACCCTCCGTGAGGTATCGGCCACCGCCCGGGTGTCCCTCGGATACCTGTCCGAGGTTGAGCGCGGCCGGAAGGAAGCGTCCTCGGAGCTGCTGGCCTCGATCTGCGACGCGCTCGGAGCTCCGCTATCCCAGGTCCTGCGCGAGGTATCGGATGGCTTCGCGCTGGCCGAGCTCCAGAGCGAGCCGACGTTCAGCGTTCCGCTCGAGCCCGCGCTGGCCGGCGGGCCAGCCGAGCCAGCCGCGTTCCAGGACTCCGGCGAGGTGCCGGCACCGGTACCGGTCGGGTCCGCCCGGCCGGCGGGCGACGGCGTGCGGCTCCCGCACGGGGACGCCCCGCAGCGCCTGGTCATGCCGCAGCGGGCGATGAAGGTCGGCGCCGACCAGCGCATGGCGTCGGCCGAGCCGCTGCTGGAGCCGGTGAAGCTGCCCGGTCCGCCGCCGAAGTTCGACAAGCTGGCTCGCGACATCACCGACATGGTCCCGGTGTAAGCCGCTGGCCCGATAGCAAGCGGCCCGCGTCGTCCGGACGGCGCGGGCCGCTTGCTGTGTCCGTCAGTCAGTGTCCGTCAGTTAGCCCACTGGGACGTCCAGGCCTTCGGGTCCTCGGCGAGCTTCCGCACGCTGGGCGGCAGGTTCCCGGACACGATGTGCTCGAGGGTGACTTCCTCCAGAATGGCGCGCTCGTTGGCACGGAGCGCTATCCACACGGCCTGGAGCGGCTCGGCCGCGCCGGTGTACCCGAGGTTCTCCGGGCGTTCCCCGCGCACGCCGACGAGCGGTCCGTCGATGGCCCGGATGATGTCCGCCAGCGAGATCTCGCTAGCGGACCGGGCAAGCCAGAAGCCGCCGTCGGGCCCGCGCTGGCTGCGCACGAGGCCGGCCCGGCGCAGCTGGGTGAGGATCGCCTCGAGGAATTTGCTCGGCATGCCCTGTGTCCGGGCGAGCTGATCTGCCGTCACGTGACCAGGGCCGGCGGCGGCCAGCTCGATGACCGCGCGCAGCGCGTAATCGGAGCGGGCGGACAGACGCATACCAAGCATTATGCAGGTAACGCCGGCCTGCACGCTGGTGGCGCTCCGGCGGCTCAGGGCCGGGCCAGACGCGCGGTGAGGCCGAGCACCTCGGCGGCGGCCCTGGCGCTGCTCTAGGCGGCGCCGTAACTAGCCAGGTAGCGCCCGGCCGCCAGGCCGGCAGGCCCGGTCCTGCGTGGCGCGATCCTCGCGGCAGTGGACCAGGCCAGGACGGAGCTGCTCGCCTCGATCGCCGACCCGGCCTGCCCGGGCCGCGTGGCCTAGACCGGTTCCGGCCGCCATTCGGCGCGGCCCGAGCCGCGGGGGACGAGGATGGGATCCCGCCAGCCCGGCGGCGTGTGAGAAAAGCGGACGGGCGGGGCGAGCGTGTGCACGTCGCCGAGCGGAGTCGGCGCGTCATAGGCGGCGGGCTCCCGCAGGCTGTGCTGCTCGTCGCGGCCGGCCAGCGCCGGGTCCACCAGGCCGAGTGTCGGGTACCACATGGCGCTCCGCGTCAGGCTGACCGTGACGTGCCACGAGCCGCCCTCGGTAGCGCGCTTGACCAGGGCCGCGCTCGCCCCGACGGCACCGAGGTAGCCCGTGATGAAGTCGTTGATGAGCCCGGTGACGGGCAGCCGCGGCGCGGACTCGGTTCCCTCGATGGTCATGAGTCCGGAGGCGGCCGAACCGTTCATGTCGAACCCGCCGCGATCCGCCCACGGGCCGGCCGAGCCGTAGCAGGTGACCGACACGTAGCTGATACCCGGATACTTGTCCGCGAGCTGGGCCGGATCGAGGCCCTGTCGCTCGAGTTTGCCAGCGCGGTGGTTGTTGACGACCACATCGGCGTGGCCGAGCAGGCGTGCTGCCTGGTTCTGTCCGGCGCGGGTGCCCAGGTCGACGTAAGCGCTGCGGGACCCGACGTTGGCCTCGTCGTAGATGAAGTCGTGCTCGTAGTCGTTGGGCCTGGTCGCGCACAGCACGTCGGCGCCCTGCTCGGCCAGCGTCCGGCCCACGGCGGGTCCGGCAACCGCATGGCTGAACGACAGGACCCGAATACCGTCGAACGGTCGCTCGGCGGGCCCGAAGTCCCGCGGCGGCGCGTCGCCGATGCGCCGCAGGCCGATGACGGGCTGCGCGGCGAGGAACGCGCCGTGCTCGTGCGCACGCCACTCGGCGGGCGTGCGGATCACCGACGCAGGGAGCCCGGCGCGGTACGCCGCCTCCTCGAGGTCGAAGGCGTTCCACCCCGCGATGGCGGCGGCAACCTTCGCGTTGTCTGGCGGTACGTCGAGGAACCGGCACCACTGTGCGACCTGGCGTGGGTAGACGCCCGACGCCATGATCCAGCGGCCATCCCTGGTCGCGTACGGCGCGAGCGTGAACGGATTGTCGGGCAGCAGCGGAGCCGGTGGTGGCTCCCCGTTCAGCGTCGGGTGCCAGAACGCGTGCGACGAGATTCCGTGCACGGCCTGCCGCAGGTCCAGGTCGAGATGCTGGGCCGGCCCGCCGCGGCGCCGGTGCAGGGCAACTGCGGCGACGGCCGCCGCCATGACCGGGATGCCGATGCAGGCGCCGAGCCGGTGCGTCGCGGGCAGGATCGGATCCGCGCCGGTGAAGGCGACGGTGGCGGCATCGGCTGCCGGTGCGAGGCCCACCCCGGCCAGGAGTTCGTCCAGGGCGGTCAGCGGGTCAAGGCCGCGCTCCGGGCGCGGCAGAACCGTGGTCGGCGCGGGCCCGCCCGGCCCCGGTGAATTCGTCATCGGTCGGCCTCCTGCCTGTGCTGCGGGATCGGCTCGGCCGGCCGGGAGAAGTGCCGGAGCAAGCCGGTGATGGCGTGCCGGCCGAGATCACCGCGCACGACGGCACCACCGGCCCGGTCGGTGAGCGCCTGGATGTCGCTGCCCTCGCTGCTGGCGACGATCATGCGCGCCAGTTCGGTCACCGGGATGGCCGGCACCCGGCCGGCCCGCTCCAGTGCCTCGGCGAGCAGCGCGGCCAGCTCGGACCGGGCGCGGGCTTCGTGCTCGACCAGGAGCGTCGCCACGTCCGGGCGACGGATGGCGTGCAGCGTGAACTCCATCGAGACGAGCGTCCACTCCCGATCGACGGCGATGGCGGGAAGCTCGGTGCTGCCTTCGAGCGCCCGAGCCAGCGTGTCGCTCGCCGGCAGGGCCGCGCGGATGCCCTCCGCCCGGCGGCTCCACATGCGGTCGAGCAAGGCCAGGAACAGCGCCTCCTTGCTGGTGAAGTTCGAGTAGAACGCGCCCTTGGTGAGCCCAGCCCGGGCGCAGATGTCCGGTATCGAGGTGCCGCCGAAGCCTTGCTCGGCGAACAGCCCCATCGCCGCGTCGAGCAGCGCGGTCACGGTGGCAGGTCGGCGCTTGGTGATCCCGCGAGGCATGGTCGTAGCTTAACAGATACCGATCGGTATTGGATACTGATCGGTATCACAAGCCGCGCGGCCCGCTGTTATCGTGGCCGCGTGCCCGAGACATCGAGAAAGGCGCTGTTCCGACGGGGTATGCACTTCGGCTCCTACGGCAGCGTGGATGACGGCCCCGGTGTGTTCGCTCGACTCGGCCGGGCCGTCGAGATCGCGGAGGCCGCTGGCTTTGACGCGCTGTCCGTGCCCGATCACCTGCAGCAGAACGCGGTCGGCGGTGGCCCGGCCGCGCCCATGTTCGAGGCCTACACCGTGCTCGGCGCGCTGGCGATGCGGACCACGTCGGCGCGGCTGCTGGCGCTGGTGAGCCCGGTGACGCTGCGCAACCCGGCGCTGCTGGCCAAGGCGGTGACCACCCTCGACGTGATCTCCGGTGGCCGGGCGGTGCTCGGCGTCGGCGCGGGCTGGGACGCGGCGGAGCACGACGCGTACGGATTCCCGTTTCCCGCCGTCGGCGAGCGCATGGACCGCCTGGACGAGACGCTGCAAATCTGCCGGGCGCTGTTCCGGCAGGAGCGGGCGTCCGTCGACGGCGTCCACTACGCGGTCCGCGACGCGCCCAACTCGCCCCGGCCCGTCGCCGGGTCTATCCCGATCCTGGTGGCTGGCGGCGGCGAGCGCCGCACGCTGGACCTCGCGGCACGGTACGGCGACGCCTGCAACGTGCTGGGCGATCCCGCGACGGTGCGCCACAAGTTCGACGTGCTCGAGCGGCACTGCGACCGGGTGGGTCGCGATCCGGCGGAGCTCACGAAGACGGTGTTCGTCCTCGTGCCGGACGACCTAGCCGAGTTCGCGACGCAACTCGCGGCGCTCGCGGCGGCCGGCGCGGACGCCGCCATCGTGCTCTGGTCGGCCGCGGAGCCAGACAGGATTGCGGAACTGGGTCGGATCCTCGCCGACGTATTCCCGGGCTGAGGGCCGGAGGCTGCGAACTCAGCCCGCGGATGACTGCTCTTCGAGCAGCACGTCCATCCCGTTCGGCGACCGCACCGTGATGACCCGGTAGGTCCAGTCCTCGCCGGGCCGCTCGGTGGTGACCTCGAACCGCAGGCCCGCCCGCTCGCACGCGGCGATGGCCTCGTCCGCGTCGCTCACGCCCAGCTGCCACGTCACGGTCGACGCCGCGGCAACGACGCCCGGACGCCGGCTGAGCCCGAACTCGACGGCGTCGTTGCCCACCGCGATGAACCCCGGGTACTCCGGGCCCTCGTAGGTGGTTCGCAGCCCCAGTTGCTCGTAAAAGCGCCGCTCGGCATCGGGATCCTCGACATGCAGGATCGGCAGCAGCTTGGTGATGAGATCGGACATGCTGTCAGCCCCAGATCGCAAGGTCGGCTTCGTTGCCCTCAGGATCGGCGAGGGTCCACCATTCGGGTGCGTTGGCGTCGCTGACGACTCGCCCGCCGGCGGCCAGCGCCGCGGCAATGCGCGCTTCCACCTGGTCGGGTGGCACGTAGACGTCGATGTGGATCCGGTTGCGCTGCGGCCGGGGGGCGTCCATCTGCTGGAACCAGAACGACGGCGCACGGCGATGGGCGTCGAGCAGGTCAGCGTCGCCGACTTCGGCGTAGCCAAGCACGGCGCGCCAGAACGGCCGGACGCTCCGGATGTCGAGCGCGTCGATCGCGACCTGGACGTGCTGCACGCCGCCCGGATCGGCTGGTGCGCGCAGCTCGCGCGCCGCGGCCGAGATCTGCCGGGCCAGGCTGACATCGCGCTCGGTGAGGCCGCCGACCTCCTGGGTAAACAGCCGCACGGTGACGCTCTCGGGGCGCACGTCGACGTCGGGAGCGTGCTGCGCGGCGGCGGCCAGCTCGCTGATCGCCTGCACGAGGGCCGCGCCGACCGGGAACGAGCCCGTCAGGAAGCAGGCGCTCGCGTACCCGCCGCCCCACAGCACCCGCCAGTCCTCGACGCCGCCAGACTCGGCGAACTGCGTGGCGGTCATCCGCTCAGTCATAGCCTCACCCTCCGGGCCGCAGCCCGCGGCCGGGCACAGCGTCAGCGTAGACCCGGGGTACCGTCGGCCTGGCCTTGGTCGGCGGCACCGGGCTGTCGCCTCGCTCCGCGACCGGGCATGATGCTGCGTTGTGGCCGCGGCTCTCGACGTGCGCAGGACCAGGGTGCGGCTGTCGGATGGCCGCGAGCTGATCTATTTCGACGCGGCCGCGCGGCCGGGGCGCGACGCGGCCGACCAGCGCGGACTGCCGCCAGCCACGGCGGACTGCGAGCTGCGCTACGACCCGCTGCTGCGCGCCTGGGTGATGTACGCGGCGCACCGCCAGGATCGCAGCTTCCTGCCGACCGCGGCCGACTGCCCGCTGTGCCCGTCCGCGGGCGGCCGCCGCACGGAGATACCGGCCGGCGACTACGAGGTCGTCGTCTTCGAGAACCGGTACCCGGCGCTCCTCGGGTGGGCGAACCAGCACGCCAGGGCCGGGGAGCTGCTCGCCGCCCGGCCTGCGGCGGGTCGCTGCGAGGTGATCTGTTTCACCAGCGACCACGAGGCGTCGTTCGCCGACCTCGGTCCGGTCCGGGCCAGGCTGGTGACCGAGGCGCTCGTCGACCGGACCACGGAGCTGGCCGCGCTGCCCGGTGTGGCGCAGGTCTACTGCTTCGAGAACCGTGGCCAGGAAATCGGCGTGACCCAGCCGCACCCGCACGGTCAGATCTACGCCTACCCGTTTGTGTCACCGCGGACCAGCCAGCTGCTGCGCTCGGCTCGGGCGCACGCCCGCCGGACCGGCCGGAACCTCTTCGACGACGTGATCGCGGCGGAGCGGGCGGACGGCACCCGGCTCGTGCGCTCCGGTCGGCACTGGGTCGCGTTCGTCCCGCACGCCGCCCGGTGGCCGTATGAGGTGCACTGTTACCCGCTGCGGCGGGTGCCTGATCTCGCGAGCCTGGTGCCTGCGGAGCGGACCGAGCTCGCCGACTTCCAGCTCGACTTGCTCGGCCGGTTCGGTCGGCTGTTCGCGGCACCCGCGCCGTATGTGTGCGGCTGGCACCAGGCACCGACGCGAACCGGGCGCCGGGACTTCGCGCTGCACCTGGAGCTGTTCACGGTGCGGCGAAGTGACGACAAGCTGAAGTACCTGGCCGGATCGGAGTCGGGGATGGACGCGTTTACCAACGACGTCCTGCCCGAGCGTGCGGCCGCGCGGCTGCGGGAACTGGGCAGATGAGGGAACGGGCTGCCAGGCTGCCGCGGCCGTACGCCGGCTGCGGCCGCCTGGCGGGCGGTGCCTGGTGACGGCGGAGATAGCGGACCGGGCCACCGACGGTTACCGGGCGCGCTTTGGCGCTGAGCCGGATGGTGTGTGGTTCGCGCCCGGCCGCGTCAACCTCATCGGTGAGCACACCGATTACAGCGGCGGGTACGTGCTGCCGTTCGCGCTCGGGGCAGGTGTCGCGGTCGCCGCGGGCCGTGGGCCGGAGGAGGCGATTACCGTCTGGTCGGGCCAGCAGGCCGGCGATCCGGACGGCGTGACGGCCGGCCTGGGCGCGCTCACGCCCGAGCGGATCACCGGCTGGGCCGCGTACCCGCTCGGCGTGGCGTGGTCGCTGCGGGCGGCGGGTCACCGGCTGGATGGCACTCGCGTGGCGATCGAGGCCGACCTCCCCATGGGTGCCGGGCTGTCGTCATCCGCGGCGCTCGAGTGCGCCACGGCGCTGGCCCTGTGCGACGTGCACGACCTGCGGGTGCCGCGGTCAGAACTCGTGGCGCTGGCCAGCCGGGCCGAGAACGAGTTCGTCGGCGCTCCTACCGGGATCATGGACCAGTCCGCCGCGCTGCTGTGCCGGGCCGGGCACGCGCTGCTGCTTGACTGCCGCAGCGGCGCTGTCGAGGAAGTGCCCCTTGATCCTGCCGCGGCGGGCCTCGCGCTGGTTCTCATCGACACCGGCACCCGGCACGCGCTGACCGACGGCCGGTACGCGCGGCGACGCTGGTCGTGCGAGGAGGCGGCCCGCCTGCTCGGCGTCGCCTCGCTGCGGGACCTTGTCGACCGGCCGGACGACGTTCGCCTGCTGGCCGATCCGGAACTGCGGCGACGGGCGGGTCATGTGGTCACCGAGAACCGACGGGTCCTCGAGAGCGCCGACCTGCTCCGCCACGGCGCGCTCGCCGACGTGGGGCCGCTGCTGACGCAGACGCACGAGTCGCTGCGCGACGATTTCGACGTTTCCTGGCCGCAGGCCGACGTGGCCGTCGACGCAGCACGATCGGCCGGGGCGGCGGGCGCCCGCATGATGGGGGGCGGCTTCGGCGGCTCAGTGCTGGTCCTGACCAGCGTCGGCCTGGTGCCCGGGGTGACGGATGCGATCGCGGCCGCGTACGCACGCCGGCGATGGACGGCTCCCGGCATCACACGGGCCGTGCCGTCCGACGGCGCACGACGGCTGCGGTGACTCCTGGCACCGGGATGGCCAGCACCGCGGTCGCCTTTTTCGACCGTGGCGGTTGCGGCGCATACCGGGCTAGACCAGAGTCCAGTCATGGCATACGTCATGACCGCGCGCGGGCCCTTCAACGGCGCCGACTACGCCTTCGGCCGCGACGGCGCGCGGGACATCCGGTGACGGCCGGTCGCCGCGCGGCTGGCCAGCCGCGGCCGGGAGGCTGACAGCGCGTGCGCCTTACCGAGGTGGAAACCCCGGCGCTGCTCGTGGACGCCGACGTGCTCGAGCAGAACATCGCCGCGATGGCGCAGGCGCTGCCGGGCGGCCGGCTCCGGCCGCACGTCAAGGCCCACAAGTGCACGTCGCTCGCGCGTCAGCAGGCGGTCGCGGGGCATCTGGGTTTCACCTGCGCCACGATCCGGGAGTGCGAGGGCATGGCGGCCGCGGGCCTGGGCCACGACCTGCTGCTGGCCAACGAGGTGCTGGACGCCAGCCGGCTCGGCAGCCTGACGGCCGCGGGCGCCCGGGTCACCGTCGCCGTCGACTCGGCCGAGACGATCGACGCCGCTGCCAGCGGCGGTGTTCGAGAGGTGGTAATCGACGTCAACGTCGGGCTGCCCCGGTGCGGCTGCGCCCCGCAGGACGCCGGCCAGCTTGCCGACCGCGCCCGGCGGGCCGGGCTGGCGGTCCGCGGTGTGATGGGCTACGAGGGTCACGTCGTCGGCCTGGTCGACGCCGCCGAGCGGGCGGAACGGTGCGGCGCGGCGATGGAACTGCTGCTGGCGGCGCACGCCGACGTCGGCGGGGAACTGGTCTCGGCCGGCGGGACTGGCACGTATGCGGTCAACACGTGGGCGAGCGAGATTCAGGCCGGCTCGTACGCGCTGATGGACACCGCCTACGGTCGGCTCGGCCTGCCGTTCGAGCAGGCGGCGTTCGTGCTGGCCACGGTCATCTCCCGGTCGCCGGGCTGGGCGGTCGGCGACGCAGGGCTCAAGGCGTTCGGCATGGACAAGGGGAACCCGAGCCTCGGCGACGGCAAGGTGCTGTTCTGCTCGGACGAACACGTCACGGTCACGCCGTCGCGGCCGGTCGGTGACCGGCTCTGGCTGGCGCCAGCGCACATCGACCCGACCATGGCGTGCCACGAGCGGCTCTACCTGTTCTCCGGCGAGGACGTCGTCGACATCTGGCCGATCGACCTGCGCGGCTGGTAAGAATCCGGTCGACACGGCAACCGCCGAACTCGCCATCGTCCTGGCAGCAAAGTACGGACTTCGCGCTGCCGACGCCGTCCACCTGGCTACCGCGGTTGGTCTCGGTGCCGACCGTTTCATCACCAACAACCGGCGCGATCTTCCGCGCACCGTCGCCGAGGTCAGGGTGACCTACCCGGCGGACCTGCCGGACGTCGACTAGCGCCGCAACGCGCTACCCGCGCAGGCGGAGGCCGCGTGGAGTGGGGCGGAATCCCGCCGACTCCAGCGCCCGCGCCAGCGGCGAGTCGTAGACGCCGCCACCGTCGGCGCGTTCCACCGTGAGCCGGCCAAGCGCCCCGGCGCGCACCGCCGCCGCGAGCGCCGCGGACGCGGGATCGAGCCGGCTGGGCTCGCTGGTCCAGGACAGCAGCGTCTTGCCGCCGCGCTCCACGTACAGCACCAGCTCACCGTCGGCGAGAACGACGAGCGCGCCCGCCTTGCGGCCCGGCCGGTGGCCGCCCGGTGTCTCGCCCGGCCGGTCCGGCCATGGCAGCGCAGCACCGTAAGCGTTCGCCGGATCGGCCGCGCCCAGCACGGTGATCCGCGGGCCCGATCCGGCGCGGCCAGCGGGGCCGCCGGTATCCCACGGATCTGCGACGACCGGCGCGCGCGCGGCGTCGCCCGTGCCCGCCGCGATGGCCCGCATCCGGTCCACCGCGCCGGGGAGCGCGAACTGGGCCGCGCCCAGCCCTTCCACGAAGTACCCGCGCCGGCACTGACCCGCGTCTTCCAGCGCCCGCAGCACGGGGTACAGCGCTCCGAACCCGCCGACTACCCGCTCCGCCGCAGCGGCGCCGCGGATCAGGATGCCGTGCCGGTCCAGCAGCGCCAGCGCCTGCGCGTGCAGCCGCCGGGTCGGATCGGTTTCCCGCTCCGGCAGCAGCGACCAGCGGCCGCTGACGGTCGGCGGACCGGTGCGCGACGGCATGGCGCCGCGCCCGAAGCCCGGCCGGCGGGAGACCGTCACCCCCGGCCGTTGCGCGCCCCGGTAGCCCGCTGCGCCAGCGCCACCGGCGACGCCTGGCTGGTCCGGTCTGCCGCTGTCGCCGCCGGGGGCGAGCGGTCGTCCGGCCCCCAGCACCGTGCGCAGCGGTGCCAGCGTGTCGTTCGTCAGCCGCCCGGCCCAGACCAGGTCCCAGATCGCGCTGGCCACGTCTCGGTCCGTAACGGCCAGCGGCCGCCCTGGCTGGGTCCCGTTCTCCGCCGCTGATGCGTCCCGCCGGGATGCTCCGCCGACTTCCGCTGCTACCCGGTCGGCGATGCCGCGGAAGAACAGGGCGCCACCGCCGGCGAGCACGCCCAGCACGGCTTCGTGTACCCGCGTCGTGGTGATGTCGCCGGGCGCGGGGAGCAGCAGCGGCGCCGAGCTAGCCGGTGCGAGGATGACCCAGCCGTCACCGCCAGGCAGCGCGCCCGCGCCGCCCCAGACGACCTCGCCCGCAGCGGTGAGCTCGTCGAGCAGCGCGGGGGAGTAGCCGGGCACCCGGCCGGGCAGCACGAGCGTCTCGAGCGCGGACGCTGGAACGGCCGCGCCGGCGAGCTGATCGACTACGTCGTAGACAGCGTCGGCCCTGGCGGGCCTGGGCCGCGCGGCGGCGGCCCCTGGGCCGGTCACGGGTGCCGACCCGGCCGCGAACATCGGCCGGTCGGCACGCTGCCAGGCAGGCAGGAAGGCGGCGAACGCCGACGGCGGGGCCGGCTCGACGTCCTTGCGCAGCTTGGCCAGGCAGCGGCGGCGGAGCATGCGGAGCACACCGGCCTCGCACCAGCCCGTTCCCTCCGCCGGGTCGTAATCTCCCTCGGTCAGCGCCCCGTCGCCCGCGAGCCGGCGCAGCGCGCCCGTGACGACCGCGACCCCCAGTCCGTAGCGGCGCGCCACGGCCGCGGTGGCGAACGGCCCGTGCGTGCGGGCGTACCGCAGCACCAGGTCGCGCAGCGGGTCGGGGGTCGGCTCGGTGAACGCATCGGGCACGCCCACCGGGAGCGCGACGCCGAGCGCGTCCCGCAGCCGGCCGGCGTCCTCGATGGCTGCCCAGCGTTGCTCGCCCGCGACGCGCAGGTCGAGCACCCGGCGCTGCGCCGCGAGCGCGGTCAGCCAGCCCGGCGCTGCCGCCGCGTCGGCCGACCGCTGCACGACTTCCGCTGTGGTCAAGGGGCCGAGCGCGCGCAGCATGTCGGCGACGGCCTCCGCGTCGCGGCACGTCCGGCCGGGCGCGAGCCGCTGCAGCTCGCGCTCGGCCTCCTCGACGACCAGCGGATCGAGCAGCTCGCGCAGTTCCGCCTGACCGAGGAGCTCGGCGAGCAGCGCGGAGTCCAGGGCGAGGGCCTGGGCGCGACGCTCGGCCAGCGGGGCGTCGCCCTCGTACATGAACGCGCCAACGTACCGGAACAGCAGTGACCGGCTGAACGGCGACGCCGTCGGCGTCTCCACCTCGACGATCCGCACCCGGCGCGCCGCCACGTCGCGCATCAGCGCGGTCAGCCCCGGCACGTCGAAGACGTCCTGCAGGCACTCGCGCATCGTCTCCAGCACGATCGGGAACGTGCCGTACTGGCTCGCGACGGCCAGCAGCTGCGCGGCCCGCTGGCGCTGCTGCCAGAGCGGCGAGCGCCGGCCCGGCTGACGGCGCGGCAGCAGCAACGCCCTGGCGGCGCACTCCCGGAACCGCGACGCGAACAGGGCCGACCCGCCGAGCTCGGCGGTCACCAGCTGCTCGATCTCGTCGGGCTCGAGCGCGGCGATGCCCGCTGGCGGCGGGTCATCGGCGTCTGGGACCCGGATGACGATGCCGTCGTCGGTGTGGATCGCCTGGACGTCCATGCCGCCGTAGCGCTCGCGCAGCCGGGCCGCGATGGCGAGCGCCCACGGCGCGTGCAGCTGCGACCCGTACGGGCTGTGCAGCACCAGCCGCCAGTCACCCAGCTCGTCCCTGAACCGCTCGAACACCAGCGTGCGGTCATCGGGCAGGTACCCGGTCGCGGCGCGCTGCTCGGCGAGGTAGGACAGCAGGTTGGCGGCAGCCAGCCGGTCCAGGCCCGCGTCGCGCAGCCGGGCCGCGGCCTGCTCCTGGGTCACCTCGCCCAGCTCGCGGGTGAAGGCGCCGATCGCGGCGCCCAGCTCGGCCGGCCGACCCGGCGCGTCGCCCCGCCAGAACGGCAGCCGGCCTGGCTGGCCCGGCGCGGGCGACACCAGCACCTGATCGGCCGTGATGTCCTCGATCCGCCAGGAGGTCGCGCCGAGCACGAAGACGTCGCCGACCCGCGACTCGTAGACCATCTCCTCGTCCAGCTCGCCGACGCGGCGCGAGTGCCGCCCGTCGCGGGCCGCGCCCGCGGCCGTCGCCGCGCCGCTGCTAGCGAGGAACACGCCGAACAGCCCGCGGTCGGGGATGGTGCCGCCGTTACTGACCGCCACCCGCTGGCCGCCGGGCCGGCCGGTGAGCGTGCCGGTCGTGCGGTCCCACACCAGCCGGGCGCGCAGCCCGGCGAAGTCCTCGCTCGGATACCGGCCCGCCAGCATGTCCAGCACGGCGCCGAGCACCGGCCTC
>JASHPF010000221.1 GCA_030038295.1 Streptosporangiaceae bacterium | reverse complement strand
GGCGCCCGCCACGTCACCGTCCACGCCGGCCGTCTCGCCTTCGCCGACCCTCTCGCCCTCCCCGGGCCTGTCGCCCGCCCCGAGCCTGTCGCCCGCGCCGACAGGCTCGCCGTGGCCGACTACCTCGCCGGCCACCGCCCCGGCCGCGGCGGGCTGGACCGGGCTCAGCGTCAGCCTGGACGCGTACGGCGTGTTCGGGCGGTTCGGGCAGGTCGTGTTCCAGGTCACCGACACCGGGACCGCGGCGACGGGCACGCTGACCGTCTCGATCAGCCTGCCCGCAGGTACCTCGGTGTTCAGCTCCTGGCCCGCCGAGCCACCGGAGCCGACCGAGCCAGCCTGGCCACCCTGGCCGAGCGGGTCTGGCGGGTCCGGCCATGGTGGCTGGCCCGATGCCGACAGCTCGGTGGCATTCAGCATGGGCGGCTGGTCCTGCCAGCCGGTTTCCGGCGGGGCTAGCTGCACGCACGCCGGCATCGCGGCCGGCGCGCAGGCGGAGGGCGTGCTGGCCGTCAGCCTCAGCGGCACGGCAGCGTGCGGGCAGCCGGTCAGCATAACGGTCACCGCAGGCTCGGCCTTCGCGCAGGCCACCGACGACATTCGCTGCTAGCGTCGCGCGCGACCCGGAGGAGCCGATGCCGCAGCGACCCGAACTCGCCGAGCGCCTCGACCTGCAGCCGCATCCCGAAGGCGGCTGGTTCCGCGAGACGTGGCGCTCAGCCTTCTCGTTCCGGCCGGCCGGATATGACGGCGACCGCAGCGCCGCAACGGCCATCTATTTCCTGCTGTGCCCGGGCGAGGAGTCAGCCTGGCACGTTGTTCGCTCGGACGAGCTGTGGCTCTGGCATCGTGGCGGCCCGCTGAGGCTGTGGCTCGGCGGATCGGCGGCGCAGCCAGCCGAGGCCGACCTCGTTCTGCTCGGCGCCGACGTGCGCGCGGGTCAGCACCCGCAGGCCGTCGTTCCCGGCGGCGTGTGGCAGTGGGCAGCGCCGGGCGACGAGCCGGTCCTTGTCAGCTGTGTCGTCGCCCCCGGCTTCGACTTCGCCGACTTCCGGCTGGGCTGACGCGGACCGTCAGCGCTGCCGCGGGATGAGCCGGAGCGCCCGCCCGGCGCCGGGTCGCACGCACACGTGCCAGGCCTGGCCCTCGTCGATGACGTTCACGTCACCGTCTCGCTGATGCGCGATCAGCACCGCGCGCAGCACGTGATCGGCGTCGAACTGACGGAACCAGCTCATCTCGAGGTCGGCGGCGTACCCCACGCAGTGCGCGCTGGGCAGCAGCGCGGCATACCCGAGGCCGCGCAGCTGGCGCTGATAGGCGACGCTGCGGACGAGGCTGGTGACCCACAGCCGGGGCGTGCCGGGCGGGGCGAGCCGCGCGAAATCGACCGCGATCTGGTTGAGCACCACGATGAGCTCGGCTCTGGCCAGAGCGAACCGCAGGCCAGCGGTCGCGGGGGCGTGGCCGGGCACGGCGGCTCGCTCGGCCGTGCGGACCGCCCTGCCGAGCAGCGTGGTCGCCTGCCGGCGGTAGTTGAAGGCCACCT
This sequence comes from Streptosporangiaceae bacterium, assembly GCA_030038295.1. GTDB lineage: Bacteria > Actinomycetota > Actinomycetes > Streptosporangiales > Streptosporangiaceae > JAJYUU01. The sequence continues at coordinate 1,125 of JASHPF010000221.1, read as the reverse complement.
TGCCGTCGCTGCGCAGCACGTCCAGGTCCAGCAGTTCCGGGGCGGCGAGCACGTCGGCGTCGGACCTGTACGGGCGCAGGTGCCCCCACCACAGCACGTCGATCTGGGTGAGCAGGGTGATCCGCACCATCGCGGCGAGGTCCCCGGCCGAGTTGGGCGAGCGACGGCGGTAGCTCCGGACATCGCGGAGGATTCGCTGGATCGCTGCCTCGGGCCCGGACGGCGTCGCTGACAGCACCATCGCAAACTCGGCTTCACGGAGCCGCCGGTCGAGCACGCGCTCCGCCGTCGCCACGCTCGGCGCGCGTCCCTGTGCGGCTAACTCAGCGAGAACGGCGGCCACGGCCCGCCGGTATACGGCGACGTCGGACAGCCGCCGCGCGGCGCCCGCCGAGAGATCGTCAGCGACTATTTCGGCGCCCTGCACCCACCCTGTGACCACGGCTCCCCCGCTCAGCTATCGCCGCTATCGCCCACCGTCCGCGACAATCGCCCGCTCGGCCCGCCCGGAAGTCCCCCGGCTCACTCGGCCAGACCGACGGAGCGTAACAACAGACAGTAACAGGAAACGCACTCTCCGTGAGATGTGCTGCAAAGAAGAGACCCGCCCGGGTCGGCGGCGGACAGCGGGCGGGCGTGGGCGCACGATCGCCGACCTCGCCGGCCGGGGCACCCGGCCGGGCCTCAGCGCCAGCCGGGTGGCCGCGGACCGTGGCCGGGTGTGGCCAAGTTATGACTTGTGGTGGGCCCGGAGGTGACCTAGTCTGTCGATATATCGTGAGCGTATCGCGAGAGGTGGCGAGAACGATGTCGGCCGGAGCAACGGGGGCCTGTGACTTCGACGCTGGGCTAGCCGACCTATCCAGGTGCGCCGCTGGGCTATTCGCCCAGATCCGGCGGGGCTTCCAGGCGAAAGCGAGCGAGCAGAGACGCGAGAGCCCCTGGGAGCGGGCCTTCGGCGGGCCGAAGGGACCAGGGCACTGGGGAGGCGGCTTCTTCGGGGCCAGGGGGCCCTGGTGGCCGGGGCCGCCGCCACCGCCCGGGGCTGGTCGCGGGCCGAAGGCGGGCCGCGGCGACGTGCGCGCGGCGATCCTGGCCCTGCTGAGGGAGGGGCCGCGCAACGGC
>JASHPF010000027.1 GCA_030038295.1 Streptosporangiaceae bacterium | reverse complement strand
CGACCGCGGCGTCCAGGCCCCGGCCCGTGGCGAGGTCCACCGGATACTGCGGGCTGCTCCGGCTGAGCACCCGGACATCGTGACCGCGCCGGGCCAGCTCGGCCGTGATGTGCCTGCCGAGCGTGCCGGCCCCGCCGACTATCGCGATTCTCATGACCGTTACGACGGCGCTTCGCCGGTCGCCGTGACGTCTTGCCCGGCTGTGAGCCTGAGCAGGACCCGGTCCTGCACCGGCCGGTAGCCGAGCCGCTGGTACAGCGCGTTGCTGGTCGGATTCGCCAGGTCCGTGAACAGCACGACGCCGCGCGCCCCAGCAGCCAGCGCAGCCCGGCTGATTGCGGTCGTCACGCCCCCCGCGTAGCCCCGGCGCCGGTGCGGTGGCGGGGTGTACACGCCGGTCACCCTCGCCACGCCGGCCACGATACGGGTCAGCCCCGCCATCGCGACCGGCCTGGCGTCGGTCTCCCACAGCATGAGCCCATCGTGACTCAGCAGGTCCGTTACGAATCGGCGGGAGTCCTCTGGGCCCGCACCCCGGGCCTCGACCCGGAATGCATCGTGCCAGTCGACGAGCAGCTCCGTGTCGGGCTCGCCGGCCAGCCGGGCGGCGCCTTGCGGCGCAGGCGCCGGCGGCACAAGCTCACCGAGCAGGTAGAGCCGGCTACGGCTCCCGACCGTCACCGTGCCGCCGCTGGCGAGCCAGTCGGCCGCGAAGCCGCCTTCGTCCGCAGCGGCGAGGTTGACCGCCGTCGGCAGCTCCCGCTGCGCGGCCAGGGCCGCGAGCAGGCCGGGGACCGACCCGGCCGGCAAGCTGGCCAGCAGCATCGGGAACGGCGGCGTCCGCAGCACCGCGCCGTCGACCGTGCCGTCTTCCCGCTGATGCCAGCCGAACAGCGGCGGCTCGGCGCCGTACCTCTCCAGGCCCGCAAGCCGCAGGTTTGCCAGCACCGACAGCGGCACCGTCTGCCGCACCGGGTCCGCACGCAGGTGCTCAGCCGCCGCGCGCTCGAACTCCGCCAGGCTGTCGGTCAGCTGCCAGGCCATGCCTCATCCTGGCCAGACCGGCGGCCCCGCCGCACCGGCTTTTCCGCCTCAGGCCATCGGGCGGCGGGTAGCCCGGTCCACCGATTGGGATTCTCAGTCATATTCGCTGAGAATCCCAATCGGTAGCTGTTTCCGGCGGAGGGAGTGGCGCAGATGCGCGTCATCGTGGTGCGACACCACCGGATCGACGAGGCGGGTTTCGTCGCCGACGCGTTCGCAGCGCGCGGGGCGGAGCTGAGCACGCACCTGTTCCCGCGGGAGGGGCCGCTGCCGTCGCTGGACAAGGTGGGGCACGTGGTCGTGCTCGGCGCGGCGTGGTCGGTCTACGAGGAGCGGATCGCGGACTGGATCGGGGCGGAGCTGGACTGGCTGCGGGCGGCGGACGCAGCTGGCGTCCCGGTACTGGGCATCTGCTTCGGCGCGCAGGCGCTCACGGCGGCGCTGGGCGGCCGGGTTGAGGCGGCGCCGCGGAGCGAGATCGGCTGGGTCTCGGTGGACACCGCCGAACCCGGGCTGATCGAGCCGGGACCGTGGCTGCAGTTTCACAGCGACCGGTGCCTGCCGCCCGACGGCGCCCGCGTGCTGGCCAGCAATGAGGTCTGCGTGCAGGCCTATAGCCTCGGCCCGCACCTGGCGGTCCAGTTCCATCCCGAGGTCGACGCCGCTCAGGTCGGCCGCTGGCTAGCTGACGGCGGGCGGGCGGAGGCCGAGCGGGCTGGCCAGGACCCCGACCAGCTACTGGCGATGACCCGGGCCGAGGAGCCCGCCGCCGCCCGCCGGGCGGACCGGCTGGTCGCCGCGGCGCTGCGGCTGGCAGACGGCGCGGCCACCCGTTGAGGGTGACAACCGAGCGTGATTCGGTACAGGGTGTACCTGAGAACTTCCAGCTGCGGACAGCCGCGACACGACGATGGGCAGGTGCCATGCCAGACGACATCCTGACGATCTACGCCGGGACTCAGCCAGACAAGCTCGCCGTAATCGACGACAAGGCAGACGGCCACCTAGCCCGGTGGACCTACGCCGAGCTCGAGGCCGCGGCCAACCGGCTGGGGAATGCGCTGCTCTCGCTGGGCGCACAGCCGGGACAGAAGGTTGTCTGGTGCGGGCCGAACTCGCTGCCGGTCGTCGCGATCTTTAACGCCGCGCGCAAGATCGGAGTGGTGGCCGTTCCGCTGAACTACCGGCTCACCCCGGAGGAAGCCCGTTACGTCATCGAGGACTGCGACGCGGAGTTCGGCTACGTGGATGCCGAGTACGCGCACCTGTTCGCCGGCCTGGCGGGTACGCTGCCGAAGCTCCGGCAGGTGGTCGTCTTCGGCGGCCCGGCCGCGGACGGCATGCTGAGCAGCGAGGAACTTACGGCGGCAGCCTCCGAGCAGCCCCCGGACGTGGGCGACGCGGCCGGCGCCGGCGGCACCATGATCTACACCTCGGGCACCACCGGCAAGCCGAAGGGCGCGGTGCGGCGAGCCATGGATCCCGCCTCCGGGCTCGCGCTGTTGAACCTGCTCGGTTACCGGCCGGATGACGTCTACCTGACCTCGGGCCCGCTGTACCACAGCGGGCCAGCGTTGGTCCTCGGGATCGGCCTGGTGTACGGCCAGACGATCATCGTGCAGCGCAAGTTCGACGCCGAGGACTGGCTGCGGCTGCTCGACAAGTACCAGGCGACATCCACGTTCTCGGCGCCGGCGCTGATGCGGATGGTGTGCGCGCTGCCGGAGGAAATCAAGGCGCGCTACGACCGCTCGTCCATGCGGATCATGCTGGCGAACGCGGCGCCGTGGAGCTTCGCGCTCAAGCAGCAGTACGTGGCGGACTTCCCCGCAGACTCGCTGTGGGAGATCTACGGCTCGACCGAGCTCGGCGTCGACTGCGTGCTCGAGCCGAAGGACCAGATGCGCAAGCCGGGGTCGTGCGGCAAGCCGGCCCCCGGTGTCGAGATCGTCCTGTTCGACGAGGACGGCAACGAGGTCACCGGCACCGGGCCCGGGCACCCGGGCGAGCTCTACGTGCGGTCGGCCGGGGTATTCAACGAGTACTACAAGCAGCCGGACAGCTACGACGCGAGCAGCCGCGGTGACTTCCACACGGTCGGCGACATTGCCTACTGGGACGACGAGGGCTATCTCTACATCTGCGACCGCAAGAGCGACATGATCATCTCCGGCGGGATGAATATCTACCCGGCTGAGATCGAGGCGGCGCTCGAGCAGCACCCGGCGATCTACGACGTGGCCGTGTTCGGCGTCCCGTCGGAGGACTGGGGCGAGAGCGTGCACGCCACCGTCGTGCTGGCGCCGGGGGCGTCGCTATCGCCAGCGGAGATCAGCGAGTTCGCCAAGCAGCACCTCGCCAGCTACAAGGTGCCGCGTTCGGTCGACTACGTCGACGAGCTGCCGCGGACCGGATCGGGCAAGATCCTCAAGCGGCAGCTGCGCGCGCCGTACTGGGCAGGCCGGGCCGCGCAGGTCGGTTAGCTGGCAGCGCCGGGCACCGGCTGGCTGGCCACGATCGCGCCGTTCTTGACCGTGAAGCCCCGCGCGAGCACCAGCACAGCGCCGGTGAGACTGGTACCACGGATGTGGGCAAGGACGATGTCCTCGTGGACGCCGACGATGGTCACGTCCAGGTGGCTGACGCCCGCGTAGGCGGCCTCGAGGGCAGCCGGGCTGGCATAGAGGTTGTCGCCACCGAGCGCCCAGGCAGTCTGCACGTTGTGATCGTTGATCGCCGCGAAGTACGCGAGCACGATCTCGGCCTCCGCCTGCTCCAGCGGGGATAGCGACGAAGTCCCGGCCCGAGCCGCACCGTGTGTCGTGCCTGCCCCGTCGCCGGCCGGCCCAGCGCTGCCCGCGGACAGCGGCGCCTGGGACGGCCGCGGCTGCGCGGACGGTCCCGCTGTGCTGTGCACCACAGCAGGTCCGGCGGGCGGATTAGGGTCGAGCCGT
>JASHPF010000220.1 GCA_030038295.1 Streptosporangiaceae bacterium | reverse complement strand
CCGTTCGACCACCGGCGTAGCGCGATCCTCTACGTCGCCCGCCACCTGCCGCCGCCCGGGCGCGATGGCCTGCCTGAGGCGTATCTGACCGAGCTGCGCGAGCTGATCGAGGCCGCCGGCGGACGGACGCTCGGGCTGTTCTCCTCGATGCGGGCGGCCAGGCAGGCCGCGGACGCGCTGCGCGATCAGGTCGGCGTGCCGGTGCTGTGCCAGGGTGACGACTCAACGGGGCTGCTGGTCAGCACGTTCGCCGCGGACGAGCCGACCTGTCTGTTTGGCACCCTCTCGCTCTGGCAGGGCGTGGACGTGCCGGGCCGGTCGCTGCAGCTCGTCGTCATCGACCGGATTCCGTTCCCGCGACCGGACGACCCGCTGGCCTCGGCCCGGCAGCGGGCCGTCGCCGCCCGCGGCGGCAATGGCTTCATGACGGTCGCGGCGGCGCAGGCGGCGCTGCTGCTGGCGCAGGGCAGCGGACGGCTGCTGCGCACTGTGGACGACCGGGGGGTCGTCGCGATCCTGGATCCCCGATTCGCCACGGCCAGGTACGGCGCGTTCCTCCGCGCGTCGCTGCCGCCGTACTGGACCACGTTCGATCCGCAGATCGTCCGCAGCGCGCTGCGCCGGCTCGCGGGCGAGGCGACGCGCGGGGCCGCGAGCGCGTCGTCGAGCTCGGGCGGCTAGTCGAGCGGCGCGTGGAAGTACCAGAGCTGGCCCTCGAGGTCACGTGCGCCGTACTCGCGGACGCCGTAGCGCTGATTGCCGGGCTCCTCGATGATCTCGGCACCGGCCGCGCGACTCCGGGCGTAGTGCGCATCGACGTCGTCCACGTTGACCACCGTCATGCTGGTGACGCCGCCGAGCGACCGCGGCGACCGGTAGCCAGGGCCGGCCGGGTGCAGCCAGATGACCTGGTCGCCGGCCCGGACCTCGCCGTGAATGACACGGTCGTTGGCGTCGCGCTCCAGCGGGCCCGCGGTCAGGCCGAAGACCTGGGTCAGGTACTCGTGAGCCGCGGGCAGGTCGTCGTAGACGAGTAGCCCGGTCGTGCCGCGGATGGCGGTGCTGTCCAGCATGGTCATCTCCTCCAGGGTCGAGAACAGCTGCTCAGGTACGAGGTTGTCGCGCCGGGCAAGCGCGGCCGACATCGTGGCCAGCCGGGTAACCAGGCTCGCGGTGATCGCGGCTCGCCGGCGGGCGTCGGTGAGGTGGTGGTCGATGGCCGGGCCGAGCTGCCACTCGGGGTGCTCCAGGACGGCAGCGATCTGATCGAGTGGGAAGCCCAGGCGCCGGAGCAGGCTGATCCGGTAGAGCCGGGCCACGTCCGCCCCCTCGTACAGCCGGTGACCACCGGCGGACCGCGCCGACGGCCTGAGCAGTCCGATCTCGTCGTAGTAGTGCAGCGCCCGGACCGACACCCCGCTGGCGCGGGCCAGCGCTCCTACCTTCCAGGTGGCATCCGGTGTGGTCATGACGCTGACGCTAGGACCTCACGCCGCGTCAGGTGCAACCCCCGCGCCAACCTCATGCACCGCATCGCTGCTGTCGCCGTGAGCGGGGCCATTATCCTGCTTGCGTGCCACGCAAGGGCCGGCGTCGGCCGCCATCGGGGAGAGCGCGCGCGGCGTATCGCTGGCGGCTGGGCGTCATCCTGGTGGCGGCGCTGGCGGTGCTCGCGGCGGACGGCTGGTGGCTCGTCCGCAGCAGGGCGACGGCGCGCGAGACGCCGCGGGCCGCGATCGCCGAGACAGCGTCGCAGGCATCGAGCCTGACCTCGACCAAGGCAACGTTCACGACTCAGGTCGCGGGCGTGACGACGATGTTCGGGCGGGTCCGGGAGCAGCTCAGGCCGCGTCGAGTGACGCTCACCATGACCGAGGTCGATGGTGCTGACCGGTTCCCCGTGTCCGAGCTGGTCACCGACACGACTGTCTACCTGCGCATCCCCGCCCTCGCCGGGCCGGTCGGAAGACCGTGGCTCGGCGTGCCGCTGACGGAGCTGACCGCCGACCCGGCCATGGCCGGGCTCTATCAGACTGCCGCGATCCCGACCCTCGACGCGGCGCTGGTCGGCACGGCGAGCACCGTGCGGGCGGCAGGCACCCAGCTGCTCGACGGGCTCCAGACGCGCCGCTACGTCGGCGTCATCGACCCGGCCACCGCGCTGCGGGAACTGTCCCGACCGGCGCGCCAGCTGCTCGCGCCGGAGCTGGCCGGCGCAACCGGGGAGCTGCGGTTCGTCGTGTGGATCGACGGACACCACGACCTCCGCAAGTTCCAGGCGTACGCGCTGCTCCGCGGGCAGATGGTGGTTACCACCGTGGTCGTCACGGCCGTCAACTCGAGGGTGCACATCAGCGTTCCCGCCACGGGCCTCGTCGCCGCCGCTCCGGCCAGCGGGCCAAGCGCTAGCTAGGCGAGCAGGCTTGGCTTCTCCGTGCCGCCAGGGGCCCGCGTCGGCCGGTACCGCGAACATGCCGTCTCATTGCCGCCAGCGAACCCCGTTCCCCTCTTTGATGATGGTTGTCATGACGACAGCTACCCTTCGCGCCAGTGGGTTCGAGGTTCGCGCGATTCCGCCAGACGTGGTCAGTGAGCTGCTGGTTCGCGACGATGCGGGCAACCCGCCGCGGCTGCTGACCGACGCCGACGGGGGCTCGCCGCTGCGGTGCTGCCTGCGACCGTCCCACCCAGGTGAGCTGGTCGCGCTGGTGTCCTACGCACCGCTGCGCCGGTGGGCCCGCGAGACGGGCGCCGAGCCCGGCCCTTACGACGAGGTCGGTCCTATCTTCTTGCACCGCGGGCCCTGTGCCGGGCCGGCCGGGACCCGATACCCGGGCTGGCTGGCCGTCGGCAGCCGGGTGCTGCGCGGCTACGACGCGGCCGGCCAGATCCTCGGCGGCAGGCTGATCGATGCCGACCCCGGCGGCAGTCCGGTGGCGGCCGAGCGGGCGCTGGCGGAGTTGTTCGGTGACCCGCGGGTAGCCGTGGTGCACGGGCGCGCGCTGGAGTTCGGCTGCTTCACGTTCGAGGCACGCCGACTGGCCGACCCGGCGGCCGGGCCCGCCGCGGGTGACCGACCGCGCTAGCCGACGTCGTGCCCGGGCCGCGGATCCGCCGGCAGCCCGGTGGCGGGAATGGCCGGAATCGAGCCCAGCCGGCCGGCCTGGTAGTCCTCGAACGCCTGCACCAGCTCCGCCCGGGTGTTCATGACGAACGGGCCGTACGCGGCGACCGGCTCCCTGATGGGCTGCCCGCCGAGCACGAGGACGTCAAGCTGGTCACCGGGGCCGTCCATGCGTCGCTGCGCGCCCAGGGTCAGCACGTCGCCGGGGCCGAACACGGCTAGCTGACCCGTGCGGACCGGACGCCGCTCGGCGCCGACCGTACCGGAACCTGCCAGCACGTAGCCGAGGGCGTTGAAGTCGGCGCGCCAGGGGAGCCGGAACTCCGCGCCGGGCTCCACGGTGACGTGCAACAGCGTGATCGGCGTGTGCGTGACACCGGGACCGGCGTGCCCGTCGACGTCACCGGCGATGACGCGGACCAGCGCGCCGCCGTCGGCCGAGCTGAGCAGCGCGACCTGGCCCGCCCTGATGTCCTGGTAGCGCGGCGGCGCCAGCTTGAGCCTGGCGGGCAGGTTGACCCAGAGCTGGAAGCCGTGGAACAGGCCGCCGCTCGCGACCAGCTCCTCCGGTGGCTCCTCGATGTGCAGGATGCCGCCGCCCGCCGTCATCCACTGGGTGTCGCCGTTGGTGATGAGGCCGCCGCCGCCGTTGGAGTCCTGGTGCCGGAAGGTTCCGTCGATCATGTACGTGACCGTCTCGAAGCCCCGGTGCGGGTGCCACGACGTGCCCTTCGGCTCGCCGGGCGCGTAGTTCACCTCGCCCATCTGATCCATGTGAATGAACGGGTCGAGCGCCCGCAGGTCGACACCGGCAAACGCGCGCCGGACCGGGAAGCCCTCGCCCTCATACGCCGACGGCGCGGTCGTCACCGTCAGGACCCGACGGTCGCGGCTTGCCGCCACGTCTGGCTCGGTGACACGCGGCAGCAGCAGGATGTCTTCGACGGTCACGGCTGGCATGGCTTCCTCCTCGGGCTGTGCTCTGAGCGCGCCAACATTAATTGAACGCGCAACATTCCCCGGCATCGGTCGGCGAGCCTCCGGCCGACGTGATGCGTGCTTTAGATGCATCTACGCGCTTTCTGCCCGTCGTCGCCGATGCTACTCGGCAGTAGTGATCTGCGTCTCATCACGAAACCTGGCCAGGATCCGCCGCGTCAGAGTCCGGTAATTCCGCACGGCCGGTTCCGGCCAGCTCCCCCTGATCACCGACGAAAGGAAGCCCATGCGCAACCCTGCCCGCCTGACTGGCGCCCTCGGCAGCCGCGCGACGGTCATGACCGTCGCGGGCGTCGCTGCCGCCCTCGTGGGTGTCGGCACCGCCAGCGCGGCCACCGTTGCATCGACTTCCCACCACCCCGCGGCCAGTCACGGCGTGCACGTCACGCCGAAGACCGATGCCGCCTCGTCCGTGCGCGTCCGGACCGCGGCCGCCCCCGCAGCGCCTCAGCCGCAGTCCTGGCAGCAGATCGAGCAGACCGTCGCGCAGCAGACGAGCCCCGGCGAGCCCGCGGCGGCCAACCAGCTGACGCCGGTCGGCACCTCGGGCGCGCAGGCCTGGATGCCGATCTCGAGTCCGCAGCTGACGAACGCCACCACGATCGTGCAGCAGGCGCTGGCCAAGGGGATGGGCGTGCGGTCCGCCGTGATCGCCGTGGCGACCTCTATGCAGGAGTCGCAGCTGCAGAACATCGACTACGGCACCAGCGAGTCGCTCGGCCTGTTCCAGCAGCAGCCCGACTGCGGCTGGGGAACGGCGCAGCAGATCCTCGACCCGAGTTACGCAGCGGACGCGTTCCTCACCGCGCTGCAGCAGCACCAGGCCAGCGACCCGGGCTGGGCGACGCAGCCGCTCTGGGTCACCGCCCAGGCGGTGCAGAACTCCGGGTACCCGTTCGCCTACGCCAAGTGGGAGAGCCAGGCCGCGCAGCTGGTCCAGCAGATCGTGACCCAGGTCAGGTAGCCCCACCCCACAACCCCTCGGACCCCGGCCGGCCAGCGCTGCGGATCGCCGCTGGCCGGCCGGCCACAACGGCACCGCCGGGCGCCGCCGCCTTACAGCGGCAGGCCGCGCTCCAGGTACTCAAGGCCGCGATCGATGCGCGCGAACACGTCGGCGACGTCCGACATCCCCTCGACGTTCCAGGTATCGGTGCTCTCGGGCGCAGTCGCCGACATGACGACGCCGATGATCGCGCCCGCGATGGTGCGGATCTCGAAGTCGTCGGCGCTGCGGCCCGCACGCAGCGCGATGGCGTCGGCGATCTGATTGATGGTCCGGACGAACTCGTCGATGGCTCTCGCCCGGATCTCCGGGATCGCCGCGGTCAGCTCCATGGTTTCCCGGAACCGGGCGCGGTCCGCCGCGTTCAGCGCCGCGAACGTCGTCGCGGCCGCGGCGCGGAACGCGGCGATGGGCCCGAGCTCGGGCGGCTGCTCGGCGAGCGCTCCGAGCGAGATGACGTCGAAATCGTCCTGCAGGACCACGTCTTCCTTGGTCGGGAAGTACCGGAAGAATGTCGCGGGCGATACCTCGGCGGCGTCCGCGATCTGCTCGATCGTGGTCGCGTAGTAGCCCTGTTCCCGGAACAGGGCGAGCGCGTGTTCACGGATGGTGGCGCGCGTTCTGGCCTTCTTGCGTTCGCGCAGGCCGACCGGTCTGGCAGGCGGCTCGCTCATGGCCGCTATTCTGCCCTGGCAGTCGCGGCCGGCTTGGTCGGCTCGCTGGACTCGCCCGGCTCGGTCACGCCGGCCATCCGGCGCGGCAGGAACAGGGCCGCGAGGAGCGCGGACGCGATCGCGATCCCGGCGCAGATCCAGAGCATGACGTCGACGCCGCTGGCGAAGGCCTGGTGCACGGCATCGAGCAGCTGCGGCGAGCGCAGCCGCTCGGCCACCGCCACACCGGTTCCGACGCTGCCCCGCGCGAGCGTCGCGATAGCGGTTGGCACGCCGGGCAGGCTGAGCTTGCTCCGATACACCGAGCCGAGCGCGGTCCCGAGCACGGCTACGCCGATCGTCGCCCCGACCTGGCGGGCGGCGGTCATGAGTGCCGAGCCGGAGCCGCTGCGCGCCGGGCTCAGCGCGCTGAGCGCCGCGTTGAGCATCGTCGGCATCGCCAGGCCGAGACCGAGGCCGGTCACGGCAAACCAGGCGGACGTGAACCCGGTGCCACTGGCCGGGCTCGTCGTCGTGCCGACGGCCAGCGCCGCGGCCATGATCGCGAATCCGCACGAGCCGATCAGCCGCGGGCCTGCGGCCGGCGGCTTGTCCGGCCCACCGTCTCGTGACTTGCGCACGCTCTGCAGCCGCTGGCCGATGGCGAGGCCGATCGCCAGCCCGCCGATGAGCGGGAGCAACCGGATCCCGCTGCCCAGCGAGTCCAGGCCGCGGACATCCAGGAAGAACTGTGGCATCGCAAACGTCAGGCCGAACAGCGCGAACGAGATCATCGTGGCCAGCGCCGTCCCCCAGCTGAAGCCGGCCGACCGGAACAGCTCTAGGTCGACCAGGGGCAGCCAGCGTGACCGCCTGATGGCCCGCTCCCAGCCGATGAACCCGGCGAGCACCAGCACGCCGACCACCATCGTGGTGATCGCCGCGGTGTCGGACCAGCCGTCGTCGCCCGCACGGATGACGCCGTAGGTGAGCGCTGCCAGCCCGGCGCTCGAGATGAGCACGCCAATCACGTCGATGCGGAACCGGGCGGTGCCGCGCGACTCCGGCATGAGGTACGTCACCGCAACGAGCGCGATCAGCACGATCGGAACGTTGATGAGGAAGACGGAGCCCCACCAGTAGTTGTCCAGCAGCCAGCCGCCCAGAATCGGGCCCAGGGGGTAGCCAAGGAAGGTCGCGCCACCGACGATGCCAATCGCCCGCGGCCGCTCCTCCGGCGTGAACATCACCGGCAGCACCGCGAGCGCCAGCGGCAAGATCACGGCGGCCGCGAGGCCGAGCACAGCCCGAGCGGCGATCAGCTCGCCGGTCGTCTTGGAATACGCGCAGGCCAGCGACGCGAGGCCGAAGACGACGAGCGCGCAGGTCAGCAACCGCTTGCGGCCGAGTCGGTCGCCCAGCAGTCCGGCCGGCAGCAGCGCCGCGGCCAGCACCAGGCTGTAGGCGTCGACGAACCACTGCAGGTCTCCCGTCGTCGCGTGCAGGTCAACCGACAGCGTCGGGAGGGCGAGGGACAGGACGAACAGATCGAGGCCGACCACCAGGACGCTGAGCGCCAGCGCGCCGAGCGCCCACCAGCGCCTGGTGCCGAGCGCCGGGGAGATCTCGATGTCGCTCATGACGGCCTCCTCTTTACGCAAGCTACCCTGATATGAGAGACGCTATCAAAAGCTATGCGCTTCCGCAATTCGCGGCTCCCTCGCATCACAGCGAACGCCGGTCGCTCGTGTCCCAGCCGTCCGCATGGACGCCGTATGCTGGGGAAACTTCTCCGCATGGACGTCGTTAAGACGTTGGCTGACGGCGGATTCGTCGGGTTGACTGGAAGCCTGCGATGCGGAAAGGAGCGCGTGAAGTGTCCGCGCGGAGATACGTCGTGGGAGTCAGCGGATCGGCTGGAAGCCTGCAGGCGCTGCGTCACGCGGCGCTGCTGGCCCGGAGCGAAGGCGCCGTGCTCGTGCCGGTGCTGGCGTGGACCCCGCCAGGCGGGGACCAGGCCGACCGCCACTACCCCAGCCCCGAGTTGCGGCGCGTGTGGCAGCAGGCGGCGTGGGGCCGGCTGTGGCGCGCCATCGAACTCGCCCTGGGCGGGCCGCCCGCCGACGTCGCGTTCAGCCCTGAGGTGATCAGGGGCGAGGCCGGCCACGTCCTCACCGACGTCGCGGCTGAGCCCGGTGACGTCCTCGTCATCGGTGCCGGGCGGCGTGGGTCGATGCGCCGGCTGCTGGCGTGTCACGTGAGCCGGTATTGCGTCGGTCACGCGTCCTGCCCGGTCGTCGCGGTGCCGCCCTCGCCGCTGGAAGAGGAACTGCACGGGCTGCACGGCTGGATGCTGAGGCACCGCATGCACCCCGAGGACGCGGGTCTGAGCGCCGCGGACGCGTAACCGCCGGTGCGCTCGCGGGCAGGCTGGGACAGACTGGAATGCGAGCCGCCGGAACGAGGGAGTCTGCGATGCCAGAGCCACAGGGCGAAGAGCTAGCCAGGGTGCGCGCGCGCCGGGAGGAGCTGCGCAGGAAGTATCTGCGGCCGCTTGCCGAGCGCCCCGCCAGCGCTGCCAGCGGTGTCCACCACCTGGCGCTGATCTGCCGGGACACCGAAGAGACCATCAGGTTCTACCAGGAGTTCCTCGGCTTCCCGCTGGTCGAGCTGGTGGAGAACAGGGACTATGCCGGTTCCAACCACTTCTTCTTCGACATCGGCAACCACAACCTGCTCGGCTTCTTCGACTTCCCCGGCTACGAGCACCCGGCGTGGCAGGAGACCATCGGCGGCGTCCAGCATCTGGCGATCTCGGTGACGGCGGAGCAGTTCGAGGCCGCGAAGAAGAAGCTCGAGGCCGCTGGCGTCGACTACCTCGGCCCGGACCGGGGTGCCGACGCCAGCATGTACTTCCGCGACCCAAACGGCGTCGGCCTGGAGCTATACCGGGAGGATCTCGGCTCGTTCGAGGGCGAACTGCTCGTCGAGTAGCCGGGCTCTAGGTGGGTGTACTGACCTGACAGGCGTCGGGCGGGTCCTCAGACAGCATGGCGGCCGCTCGGCGCGCCATCGCGACCGTTCGCGAGTCCTAGCGACCGTTCGCAAGCGATCGCGACCGCTCGCGAGTCCTAGCGACCGCTCGCGAGTCCTAGCGACCGCTCGCGAGTCCTAGCGACCGTTCGCGAGCGATGGCGACCATTCGGCGGGCACAAAAGCCCCGAACCAGCCAGAATTTCGGCATCAGCGGTCGCCATCGCTGCTAGGCGGTCGCTATTGGTCGTGGGCGGTCGCCATCGGCCGGTCGAGCGGTCGCCATCCTGCTGAGCGGTCGCTCTGGCTGGGCTAGCCGGGCCGGTGCTGCCTAGCGGCCAATAGCCGACCGACGATTGACTGGTCGCTGCCCTCCTCGGGGATCAGCAGCCAGCAGGCGAGGTACAGCGGGATGCCGCCGAGGTAGAGCGGGATGGCGGCGAAATAGGCCAGCCCGGTGAACCCGACGATCGTCAGGACCGCGAACCCGACTCGGACGATCGTCACGTCGATCGAGAAATGCTGGGCGATTCCGGCTGCCACGCCGGCCAGCAGGCGGCCACTGGCCGGACGGCGCAGCGGCGGCCGCGGTCGGACACTGTCCGGGCGGTCCCGGCCGGGCTCCGCGGCGTGCTCAGACCCGTCGGCGCCACCGCCATACCGAGGGCTTTCTGGAGAGTTGTTCATGCCACCGACTCTGCCAGCCGCGCCGCCCTGCGGGTATCGGGAAAGACCCCTATTCGACCCTGATAACGACCGCCGGACTACTGGTCCAACTAATCCTAAAAGTGCTGCATGTCTATAGCTGTACAAAATAGGAATCTACGATAGTAATAATCGTTTTTAGATGACCGAAGATAAATGTCTGTGGCGGAAGTTGAAAAGCTCATGCTAGAGATGCATATTTCCAACCATGGCTAAGGACCCGAACGACGACAGCAAGGCAACTCTCGCCGCGGTACAGGATGCCGCGGCCAAGGCCACGACGGCCGCCACCTCCGCCGGGATATCCGCCACGGCCGCCGGGGCGTCCGCCGACAGGGCGCACACCGACGCGCATACGGCCTCGACCGCCGCGGGCAGTGCGCAGGGGCACTCAACTGCGGCGCAGACGGCGGCGACAACGGCACAGCAAACGGCACAGCAGTCTGCGGAACCCGAGCCGAGCTGGATCTACGGCATGGTCATCGGATTTCTCGGCATTGCGCTTCTGGTGCTCGTCGTCGCGATGGTTGTCGCGTCTCTCACCGGTAAGCGCACCATCTCAGGGGACGTCGAGAGCGCAACGACGCTCATTGTGGGCGGGCTGATCGGAGTTCTGGCCCCGAGCCCGGCGACACGGAACAAGAAGAAGACGCCGACGGGCGAATAGCTACGCTCTCGGACCGCGCCGCTCGTCGGTCAGCGCGGCGGCTGACCGGTTTTCCCGGCGGATTACCAGCCGGAGCCCGGACCACGTTTCGTCGATGGCGCACACCTTGTTGTCCACCAGGCCGGTCGGCAGCGCCACGTCGCGGACCACCTGGTCGGTCATGTCTGTGGGCAGCCCCGCTGCGCGCTTGGGCCAGGCGATCCACAGCCCGCACGCGGGCGCCATCCGGGCGCGCAGCCGGGGCAGCTGTGCCTCCAGCTCCGCGCGCCGGGTGACGAACGCGACCATTACGTCGTATCGTGCGTCTTCCGCCAGGTCCGTGTGCAGGCTCGCCACGTCGGGCACCGCGCGCAGGGTGTCCTCGAGCCACTCGGGCGCGCCGATGAGCGCCACCTCGTCCCCCTCGCCGATGCCGAGCTTGCGCGGCAGCGGTGTACCGGAGTAACCAGACTGCGCAGGCAAGAGGCCCTCCCTGAATCCGCGCCGGCGCGCCGGGTCAGAACTCGAAGCCGCCCGGCTTGCCGTTCCGGTCGGCGATCAGCCCCGCGATTGTGGCGATGGCGATCTCGGCCGGCGTGTGCGATCCGATATTGACGCCGATCGGCCGGTGCACCTTGCTGATCTCCTCCGCCGGGACGCCGAGCTCGGTCAGCGCGGCGACGTGCGGGGGCTCGTGCCGCGGATTACCCATGATGCCAACCCACCGTGCTCCCGCCGCCAGCGCGTCGCGTAGCTGCAGGCCAAGCTCGGGCCGGTGGTGATCGGTCACGACCACATCCGCCGTCGCGGCCGCCGCCGCGTCGAGCTCGTCCGTGAGTTCGAAGCCATCCGCCGCAACGGACTTCGCCCGCTCCGGATCGGGCTCGATGAGAATGGCGCGGTAGCCCACGTCGGCGCCGTAGCGGAGCAGGTAGCTCGCCACCGGCGTGGCGAATACCGCGGCGAGCACCTTGACCTGGGGTCGTGGCGCTTCGACGGTGCCATGAGCGACGGCGCAGCTGTCATCGTGGACGTGCCCGGGCTGCCCGTGCGGGTGCTGGTCGTGCGCCTCGTGCGGGTGGTCGTGCTCATGACCTGTCATGCAGACGAGCTTGCCACCCGCCGCGCGGCCTCAGCAAATGCGGCAGCATGGGACCGACCGTCGTCAGCAGCCCGGTGGGGCAACGCCGCCGGGCGGATCGGAGCAGCCATGCGCCTCAGCGCGCGCAACAAGATCAACGCGACCGTCACCGCCATCACGCGGGGCGAGGCCACCGCCAACGTCGTCATGGACGCGGGCGGTGCCCGGCTCGTCGCCTCGATCACGGTCGAGGCGGCCAGCGAGCTTGGCCTTGCCGAGGGCAGCCAGGTGGTCGCGATCATCAAGGCGTCGGACGTGATCGTCGGGGTGCTCGACTAGGCAACGGAACGGCACCGTGACGGCCAGAGCCGGCGCTGGACGGTGCCCCACGACCCGGCGGGCACCGAATTCTGCGTCGCGGCCAGGCGCTCAACCGGCTAGGACTGAGCGCGCCGCCCGGGTCGCGAACGGCTACCGCAGGAGTTCGGCGACCGCGGCGCGCAGCCGCGCCATCCGCGCGTCCGCGGCCAGCCTGGCCCCAGCCAGGGTGCGGCCCGTCACCAGCTCGACAACCTCGAGGTAGGCCTTGATCCGCGGCTCGGTCCCGCTCGGCCTGATGACCACGCGGGCGCCAGCCAGCTGGTAGCCGAGCATGTCGGCGGACGGCAGGTCGGAGCCGCCGGAGTAGTCGGTCACGGCGCGCACCGGGTCGCCGCCGAGGTCGGGCGGCGGCGCGCCGCGCAGCCGGGACATGACGTCGATCGCCCCCTCGGTCGGCACGCTGACCTGCGCGGTGACGTGCACGCCGTGCGCTTGTTCCAGCGCGTCGTAGACGTCCTGGAGTGATTGGCCGGCCTGCGACGCCGTCGCCGCGACGGCCAGCACCGCGAGCGCGGCGCTGATACCGTCCTTGTCGCGGACGGCGCCGGTCACCGCGTAGCCGAGCGCTTCCTCGTAGCCGTAGCAGAAGCGCACGTCCGGCCGCAGGTCGGCGGCGCGGACGATCCACTTGAACCCGGTCAGCGTCTGCGCGTAGGGCGCGCCCGCGGCGGCGGCGATTGTCGAGAGCAGCGATCCGGATACGACGGTGCTGACCACGAGCTGTTCCGACAGCTTCGCCCCCGGGTCGACCGCGAGCCGTTCGAGCAGGAACCAGCCGAGCAGTGCGCCGACCTGATCCCCGGTGAGCTGGCGATAACCGCCGGGGGCGGCCGGGTCGGGGATCGCTACCGCGAGCCGGTCGCCGTCCGGGTCGTTGGCAATGATGAGATCGGCGCCGGACCGGCGGGCCTGGGCGACCGCGAGGTCGAGCGCGCCGGGCTCCTCCGGGTTGGGCAGCCGCAGCGTCGGGAAGTCAGGATCGGGCGCGAACTGAGCCTCCACCACATCCGGCCGCGGGTAGCCGGCCTGCTCGAACGCCCGCAGCGCGAGCTGGCCTGCGACGCCGTGCAGCGGCGTGTACGTCAGCCGGAGCCAGGCTGAGCCCTGGGGTGCAGGCCCCAGCTCGGCGCAGATCGCGTCCAGATACGCCTGCGCCACCTCGTCCCCGACGAGGCTGATCAGCGGGCTGTCGGCCGGAGCCACCGGCACCGCGGTCGACGGGCCGACCAGGTCCATCGCGGCCTCGACGTCGGTATCGGCAGGCGGCGCGATCTGTGCGCCGTCGGCGACGTAGACCTTGTAGCCGTTATCCCCCACGGGGTTGTGGCTCGCGGTGATCATCACTCCGGCCGCGGCCTGCAGATACCGGACCGCGTAAGCGAGCAACGGGGTCGGCTGCCTGCTCGGCAGCAGGTAGACCCGCAGACCGGCGCCTGCCAGCACCCGGGCCGTCTGGGCCGCGAATTCCTCGCTGCGGTGCCGGGCGTCGCAGCCGACGACGACGCCGGCGTTCGCCGCGGCCGGGTCCCGGCCGAGCAGCCAGGCCGCGAGCGCGGCGGTCGCCGTGGTGACCGTCGCGCGGTTCATGCGGTTCGGACCGGCGCCGACCGCCCCGCGCAGGCCAGCGGTGCCGAAGATCAGCCGGCCGGCGAATCGGTCTGCGAGTTCTGCCGCGGCCTCGGGGCTATCGTCGGCCAGCAGCGCGGCGAGCTCGGCGCGGTCGGTCTCGTCGGGGTCGTCGGCCTGCCATGCCGCGGCTCGCGCGCGTAGCTCATCGGCGTTCACGGGACGGTCCCCCCGGTCAGTATGGCCCTGAGCAGTCCGCCGAGCCCCGCTGCCGCCCGCGCTCCGGTTGCGAGGACGTCCGCGTGGTCGATCGGCTCATCCGATAGCCCCGCCGCGATGTTGGTTACCAGCGACATACCGAGCACGGCAGCGCCGAGATGCCGGGCGGCGATGGCCTCGAGCACCGTGGACATGCCGACCAGGCCGGCCCCGAGGCTGCGCAGCATCGCCACCTCGGCCGGCGTTTCGAACTGCGGGCCGGCCAGACCGGCGTACACGGCCTCCGCCAGATCCGCGCCGGGCGCCGCGGCGCGCGCGGCGGCGCGCAGGTCGGCCGGATACAGCCCGGTCAGGTCGGTAAACCGGGACGGGTAGCCGGCCGGCGGCAGCGGCCCGGTCAGCGGCGACGCCGCGGTCAGGTTGAGCTGGTCGCTGATGAGCACCGGCTGGCCGGGCCGGAGCGTGGCGGCGATCCCGCCCGCGGCGTTGGTCAGGATCACCTGCGTGCACCCGCCGATGACCGCGGTCCGCACGGCGTGTACGACGGCAGCGGGGGAGTGACCCTCGTAGAGGTGCACGCGGCCGAGGAGGACGAGCACGTCCCGGCCGCCCAGCCGCACCGAGCGAGCGATCGGCTGATGGCCGCCGACGGTGGGGGCCGGCGCACCGAGGTCGGTGAGCGCGACCGTGCTGTCGGCCGGCCCGAGTGCGTCCGCCGCCGCGGCCCAGCCGGAGCCGAGCACGACCGCCACATCGTGACGGGGCTTGCCGGTCAGCTCCGCCAGCCGCCGGGCGCCGGCCTCGGCCGCTGCGTACGGTTCCTGGGGGTAATTGTCCGGCACCCGACGATCGTAGCGATGGATCACCGCCGGCCGGTCGAGGACGCGCCTGGCATGCGCACTAACATCCCGTTCGTGCGCTTCGGCCTGATCATCCTCCCGGACCAGCGCTGGCAGCAGTCGGCGCGACGGTGGCGGCTGGCGGAGGAGTACGGCTTTGATCACGCGTGGACTTACGACCACCTCGGCTGGCGGTCGCTGGTCGACGGGCCGTGGTTCGACGCGGTGCCGACGCTAACGGCGGCGGCCACGGTCACCACGCGGATCAGGCTCGGCACGCTGGTGGCGTCGCCGAACTTCCGGCACCCGGTGAGCTTTGCCCGTCAGCTCACGGCGCTCGACGACATCAGCGACGGCCGGATCGTGCTGGGACTCGGCGCGGGCGCGGGGGGTGCCAGCTTCGACGCCAGGGTGCTGGGCGACCCGGACCTCACGCCGGGCCAGCGCGTCGACCGGTATGGCGAGTTCGCCGAGCTGCTTGACCTGCTGTTGCGGACCGACCACGTCACCTGGCGCGGTCACTACTACCGCGCGGTCGACGCGCGGAACCTGCCGGGCTGCACGCAGCGGCCCCGGATCCCCCTTATCCTCGCGGCGGACGGGCCCAGGTCGATGGCACTGGCGGCACGGCTCGGCGATGGCTGGGTGACGACCGGCGGTGGGTCCAGCGCCACGGCCGGCCGCTCGGGGTGGTGGCGGGTGGTGGCCGACAGCATCGTCAGGTTCGCCGACGCGCTCAGCGTGGCCGGCCGCGATCCCGTGCCGGTGCCGAAGTACCTGTCGCTCGACGCATCGGGTGACTACGCGCTCCGCAGCGCGGCCGCCTTCGTCGACGCCGCAGGGCGCGCGGCCGAACTCGGCTTTACTGACGTCGTGACGCACTGGCCGCGCCCGGCGGAACCGTATGCGGGCGACGAGTCGGTGCTCGAGGCCGTCGCCGCCGACGTGCTGCCGGACCGGCGCTACCCGCGGGTCCGGGCGGCGGGTCAGGATCCGACGTAGAGGCCTAGCGTGTCGGCGACGCACGCGGCCTTCTGCTGGCCCTGGACCTCGACTCGCAGCCGGATCGAGGCCAGCCAGCCGAGTGGGGTCTCCCGCACGTCGGTCAGCGTCGCCTCGGCGCGGATCGAGGAGCCGACCGGCACCGGCGACGGGAACCTGACCCGGTCGAGCCCGTAGTTGATGCCCATGGTCAGGCCCTCGATGGCGAAGATCTCCATCTGGAGCACCGGCAACAGCGACAGCGTCAGGTAGCCGTGCGCGATGGTGCCGCCGAACGGCCCGCTCGCGGCGCGCTCGGTGTCGACGTGGATCCACTGGTGATCACCGGTGGCGTCGGCGAACGCGTTCACCTGCGCCTGGGTGATCGTGTGCCAGTCGCTGCAGCCGAGGCTCTCACCCTTGGCCGCGACGAACTCCGCCAGGCTGGCAAAGCTGCGCACGCGCTCTCCTTGCTCTCGGGCCGATCGGTGTCACCACGATATCGGGCGCGGGCCTGCGGCTCCCTCCTTCGCAGGCCCGCGCCCGGCCCCGGTGAGTCCTCGCGGGCGGGCCGGTTAGCCCTGCGTGAACGAGGTCAGCTCCTGCGTGCCTGCGACGGTGCTCGTGCCGTTCTCGTTGAGCGTCACCTCCGACTTCACGGGCCCGACGCCAGGCGCCAGCCAGGTCGTCACGGTGTCGCTCACAGCGATGCCCTCGACCGTCTCGCTCATGGTCATGTCCACCACGGTGGCGGTGTAGGAACCGGCCGGCACCGTGACCGATTGGGTGCCGACGCCCTTGACCGTGATGTCCGCGGTCACGTTCTCGGTCTGCCCGTTGGTGGTGAACTGGATCTGGATCGTGCTGTTCGACGTGGCCCCGGACGCCAGGGCGGATGCCGACGGCCACTCCAGGGTGCCGGATAGCAGCTTCACGTCAGACGACGAGCTGCTGGTGTTGAACTGGCTGAACGGCAGGGTGATGGAGCCGTCCGAGTGGAAGATGTAGTAGGCGGTGTTGTTCGTCGTGGTGCCGAGGATGTCGTTGGTGCTGTCCATCGTCACCTGCTGGCCGCCGGATACCGGGCTCACCGCGACCATCTTGTTGACCACGGTGCCAGTCGTGCCGGCCGAGTCCGACGTCGAGTACATCCAGGTGTCGCCGACGCCGACCGGGAACGGCACGGACAGCGCGGACGCCGCCGACGTCGAGCCTGCGGGGCTCGAGGTGTGAGAACTGGCCGGTTTGCTGGTTGACCCGGCCGCGGCCGAGCCCGATCCGCTGGACGAGCCGCCGCACGCGGCGAGGGCAAGGGCAGCGGCGGCGACGGCCACGGCGGCGACACCCGCCCGGCGGCCTGGCGTGTGGAGCAGAGTGTTCATGACGTGGTACCTCATTCTCGGGGTAACGAAAATCGCGGGGACAAGGCCGGCCCGCCCCAGGTGTCGGGCAGCGCCAGCGATAGCAGCCACACCGAGCCGGGACCGGACAGAACGGCAACCTGGTGAGTCCGCGCGCCGGGCGGTTCGCCCGCCACGGCCGGAAGCTCGGCCAGTTGCACGGTCACAGACGCGTCGGACATTCCGATGTGCCACGGGTGGGCGCGCAGGGACGTGCCCGCCGCCAGGTCATGCCTGACGGTGTCACCGGGCAGCGCCACCCACGCGCGGCCGTGGCCGCTGATGCGGCGGAGCGGGAGCCGCCGGTCGGTCGGCGCGGGACCGCCCGGCCGCGCGGGTTCAGGAGTGCCGACTTCGATGCCTGGCGTGCCCGCCAGGAATGCGCGGTCGTGCACCAGGTAGGCGGTGCCTGGCGCCACATCGACGGGCAGGATACGACCTGGCTGGCTGGCCGCAAATGCGATCATGCCGGCGTCGGTTTTTGCGGTGTACGTGCTCAGACCGGGCTGTCCGGGAGTCAGCTGGATGGAGTCGGTCATCCACGCGAACTCGGCGGTCGGCCCGATCACGCTCTCGCCTGGTTCCAGGGAAATAGCCAGCACCGGCCGCGTCTCGCCCACCAGCTGATCTCGCACCAGCATCTCCCTGACCCCCCAGGTGATGAACCTCGCGGCCATTTCTACCGGGCGGGGGCGGGCTGCCGAATCACGGCAATCATGTAACTGCGGACGATGACAAAAGGAGCAAAAGTCATTTTCTGGGGAACGGGGTCGGCTCGGCACCCGCCCGACCGCCTGGCCGCCGCGTGCGGCGTTATAACGTGCCGTCGCTTGGGGTGCGGGCGCCCCGGCGTTGCCCGCGCCTCCCGCCTCCTGCTCGGCTACTCCGCCCGCAGCGCGAACGCGGTCCGGGTGCCCGCCGCCCACGACGCCGGGCCGAGCGCGCCCGCGATCGCGATGGCCAGGCCGGCCAGCGCGAGCACGACGACTTCCCCCGGGAAATAGGCCGTCAGCAGCGACGCCGGGATACCGGAGTTCGCCGCGTGCGCCGTGGCTGGCACCACGCCGTCGTGCAGGTACATCCCGGCGGGTACTGCGATGATCCCGGCGACCAGACCGACGACGGCGACCGAGGAGAGGATCATGGCGAG
>JASHPF010000219.1 GCA_030038295.1 Streptosporangiaceae bacterium | reverse complement strand
CACCACGCCTCCCGTGACCGCGATGAGGCGATCGCCGCGGCTCTCGAGGAGTCTCTGACGGCCGCCAAGCGGCAAACTGGCCGTCCGCCATCGGGCACGCAACGGGCACGCCGAGGGGCACAAGGCTTCCTGATCTTGAACGGTCCCTGCGTTGACAATACCGCTGACCTGGGGTTTCGGGTTCGAGCGGGCGAAGGGAATCGAACCCTCATGACCAGCTTGGAAGGCTGGGGCTCTGCCATTGAGCTACGCCCGCGTGACGGCAAAGCCGCCATCGGTAGCGTACCGGCTCGGCAAGCGCGTCCGGGCCGCGAGCGCACGCAGGTGATCAGGCCAAGCCCAGCCAGTTCCGGGGTGAGAGGAGATTGCAGCCCTGCCGGCATCCGGACACCCTGAGTGACTTTCGCCCCTGACCGAGCTGCCACCCGGTGGGGCAAGCTCACTAGTCGGCGTGGTCCTGAGCTGGTTGCCCGGCAGGTCTATGCGGCCGACGGTCGGCCGCTCGCGCGGGCTGCGGGTACCGCCACTCTGGGCCGGGAAGAAGGCTGTTATGTCACGGCGAGTGACCGGCTGGCGGAAGCTTGCGGGGTCCGCATGGAGCCGTCCCATGGATCCGCAATTCTTCGGGGATATCCAGGTAGACGCCGAACCGATGCTGACCTACATCGCGGCCGCCAGGAGTGCCGAGGACGTGCACGTCACGATGACGCACCTGGTCGGCCGGGCGGTTGCGCACGGGCTGGCCACGGTTCCGGAAATGCGACTGCGACCAGCGCACGGCCGCGTGTACGAGCGGCAGAGCATCGATGTGTTCTTCATCGTGATGACTGGCGGCGGTCAGGAGCTGACGGGCTTGAAGGTGTCGCGAGCAGACTCCAAGTCTGCGGTCGACATCGCCGCCGAGGTGAACCGGCGGTGGGCCGAAATCGAGGCCGGTAACGACGCCGAGCTTGGGCGGGGTAAGGAACTGCTCGCCAAGCTGCCGCCGCCCGTGCTCGGCGCGGCGCTGCGGGTCGGCGCCTGGCTGACTTCCGACCTGAACCTCGACCTGAGCCGGCTAGGCCTGCCGCGCCAGGCCTTCGGTGGCGCGATGATCACGTCGGTCGGCATGTGGGGAGTTGATCACGCGTACTCGCCGCTCGCGCACTACTACCGGGTGCCGGTTCTGGTGCTTGTGGGCGCGGTTCGCAAGCTGCCGGTCGTAGTCGACGACGCCATAGTGGTCCGGCCGATGGTGACGATCACCGCGACGTTCGACCACCGGTACGTGGACGGCTACCACGCGGCGAAGTTTGCCGACGCGATCAAGGCGTATTGCGCCGATCCGGCCGGCCTCGAGGCAGCCAGCGGGCAGCCCCGGCTGACCCCGGCCTGATCAGCCTGATATCGGGCCGACCCGTCCCGGACCGTCGTGCGATCGCGGGTCGCCGCGTGCGGCCTCGATCTTCCCGAAGGGCATGGTCGGCTCGAACGGGGATGCGTCGACGAAGTTCTGCAGGCCGTTTCCGCGGCGAAGTCCGGTGTTGTGGCGCTCGGCCAGGCCGTGAGCGACGAGCACGTCGGCCTGGTCCGCGGTCGCCTCGGTGAACGGCGTGCTCCAGGGCCCGTGCTCGCGCAGGCGCCGCAGCATGGCGAGGGGCAGCCAGACGCCGTCGAGCTCGATCCCGTACTCCACGACGAGCCGTGACTGGATCCCGGTCTGCTCCGCATCGTCAGGCATCTAACCAGAATGCCGTACCGCCGGTGTTCTGTCTGCCTGCCCAAAGACCCCGTGACGTTGGACTCTAGCGGAGGGCTGGCGGTCGCGGGAGGGTCGGCGACGGGAGGCAGCCACATGGTCACGGGCATGCGCCGCTGTCCGCGGGCGGTCGCGCTGATCGCGCTCGCGGCGGCCTGGGCGCTGCTATCGGGGCTGGTTTCGGCGTGCGCGGGAAGCCCGAGCGGGGCGGCCGCGCTGCAGAACCGCCTGCTGTCCGCGGCGAACCTGCCGGTCGGCTGGTCGGCGGTACCGGTGAACCCGAAGACGGTGCAGACGAACGCGCCGTGCCTGGCAAGCGCAACGGGCAGGCCGACAGGCTGGACCTACGCGGACGCCGCCTTCGTCGAGGGGGCCTCCATCCCGAATCTCGTAGAGGTCCTGGCCGTGGGCCCGAACGTCGGCCAGCGCTGGCAGGCGCTGGCCCGTGCGCTGGCCGCCTGCAGGTCGGCCACCTTGACGATCGAAGGAACGAAGGCCGTGGCCAGCGTCCGGCCGCTGCCCTTCCCCCGGCTGGCCAGCACGTCCTCCGCGTACGCCTGGTCACTCACCGTCGCGGGCATCCCGATCGGCTTCGACCTCGTCTTGTTCGAGACGGGCCGGTATGCCGGTTACATCGCGTACTCGGACCTGGGCGCGCCGTCCGCCGCGGCCGTGCAGGCGTTCGCCAGGGCAGCGGTGACGAAGGCGCGAACGGGTTCCACGGCGCCGATCAGTGACGCGCTCTCGGTCGCGTCGGCGCCCGTCCGCAGCGCCCGGACGACGCTGGGCACGGTCGGCTACCGCATCGTCGGCAGCGGGCCGCCGCTGGTCCTGATCGTCGGTTACGGCGGGACCATGGAAGGCTGGGATCGCCGCTTCGTCGACGCCCTGGCGCAGCGGTACCGGGTCGTGATCTTTGACAACGCGGGTGTCGGCCGGACGCAGTCGCTGAAACCGCTCACCATCGACGCTATGGCGAACCAGACGAGCGCGCTGATCAGCGCGCTGCGCCTGCACCGGGCAGACGTGCTCGGCTGGTCGATGGGCAGCATGATCGCGCAGGCGCTCGCCGTGCTGCACCCGGCACAGGTGGACCGCCTCGTCCTCAGCGCGAGCTATCCGGGCAACGGGCAGGCGACGCGCCCCTCCGCGGCGGCGATCGCCGCGCTCAAGAGCGGCAACGAGCAGAAGGTAATGGCCGACCTGTTCCCGGCCAACCAGACGGCGGCGCGGAACACCTACCTCGCAGCGATCTCCAGCTACCCGGCCGCGCCCGCCGCCCCGGCGGGCACGCTCCTCGCCCAGAGCCACGCCATTGACATGTGGTGGGCCGGCACGGACCCGGCTGGTGCGCGTGCCGCCACGATCAGCGCCGCCACCCTGATCGCCGACGGCACAGCCGACCGGCTCGACCCGCTGGCCAATAGCCGCCTGCTCGCCAGCCTCATCCGCGGATCGAAGCTGGTGCTCTACCCGGATGCCGGGCACGCGTTCCTGTTCCAGGACGAGGCAGCCTTCGTGGCGACGGTCGAGTCGTTTCTGGGCTGACGGCCGCGGGACCTGCTTTTCCGAGCGCGCTGCCCGGCCGGGCGTGATCGGGGTCGGTTGGCGGGGCTACCGGATCGGAGGCAGTTCCTGGCCCGGTCCCTGCACGCTGCGGAACAGGTCGCCCCGGCCCGCTATCCGGTCCAGGATCGTCCGGATGGTGAATCCGTCGGGATGCAGCGACGGATCGTCGAGCTCCGACCAGTCGATAGGCGCCGAGACCGGGGCACCGGGCGCGGCGCGCGGGCTGTAGGGGGCGACGAGCGTCTTGTTGCTGACGTTCTGGGTGTAGTCGAGGCGAGCGCGGCCAGACCGCTCGCTGACGTCCCACTTCCAGCTGATCAGATCGGGTACCACGGCACCGACCGTCTTGGAGAGCTGCTCCACCCACGTGCGGGTGTCGTGATACGTGAGCCCCTCGACGACCGGGATCCAGATCTGGATGCCGCGGCGGCCGGTGACCTTCGGCTGGGCCCGTACCCGCAGGTGCTCCAGCGCGGTCCGGTGCAGCCGGGCAAGGACCAGGACCTCGTCCCAGGACGTGGCCGAGCCGGGGTCGATGTCGATGAGCGCGTAGGTCGGGCTGTCGGGGCTGGCCGTGCGCGACGTCCACGCGTGCCACTCCAGCGCGCCGTAGTTCGCCGCCCAGACCAGCGCGGCCGGCTCGTCGATCACCAGGTACGTGGTCGTGTGGCCGGGCTTGGCGCTCGGATCCCGCCAGCGGGGCAGCCAGTCGGGGGCGTGATCGGGCAGCTGCTTGTTCCAGAAGCCGGGCTGGCCGGCACCGCCGGGGAACCTGTGCATGTTCAGCGCGCGGCCGGTGAGGTAGGGGAGGATGAC
>JASHPF010000218.1 GCA_030038295.1 Streptosporangiaceae bacterium | reverse complement strand
GTGGCGGTTGCGGCTCGGACGCCTGCGACGGTGCGGCCTGCGCCGACTGGGGAACCGCGGCCGGCGTCGACGGCGGTGCCGCGGAGGGCGCTGGCTGCGCGGGAGCGGGACCGGCCGGCTGCGGCGCTGACTCGGTACGCGGCCGGGCTGGCGCATGGTCCCCAGTGCCGTTGGCCGCCGGATGAGGGCCGGCCGATCCGGGCGCACCGGCGGCGGCGCTGGCGGGGTCACTGGCGGCTGTTGGCGGTGCCGGCGGAGCATCTCCCGCGACGTCGGCCGTGACCGTTCCCGCTGGCCTGGCCTGGCCGGCCGGTGGTTCCGAGGTCTCGCCGTCGCCGGGCCGATCCGGATGCGACCCATCGGCTACCCCGTTAGCCGAGCCGGGCGCAACGGCGTCCCCGCCGTCTCGCTGGGTCGGCCAGCGCCAGCTCGCGCCCCTGATCCGACCAGGCTGCCGACCGAGCGTCCTGGCCAGCAACCCGGGCCTGGCTGCCGGTACGGGCTCGCCCGATCCGGCGGTCTTCGCTGGGGCGGTGGCCAGCCGCCGCCGTTCCTGTTCCACCAGGCTGGCCGGATCCCCGAGACGAGCGAGCACCCTGCCCACGTCCATCGTCGTCGGCCGGCTCGCGAGGTTGGCCCGGCGCTCGATGACCTGCCGCGTGCGCTCCAGCAGCGCGCGCCGGTCGTCAGCAGCAAGGTCGCGAGCCGCAACCGACAGCCGGTTGAGGTAGTCGCGAATGAGCTGCTCGGTCGGGGGGCCCATGGCCTGATGATCCCTCGCGCCGAACACGTTGTGGAGCCGGCACGCCCGAAGAATGTGACGGTCTACACGAACTCGTGATGAACCAGTGAAAGCTGCGGCGCGAGCCAGCTCACCGCGCTGGCGGGCGCGCGCTGCACATCGCCCCGTAGGCAGAAGCGAGGCAGTCCCCTGACCGTGGTCAGGGGACTGCCTCGCTGTCGTGCGAAGGTATGCGACCTCAGATCCGAGTCGCCCTGCGGGCGGCGAGGATCAGAAGTCCATGTCACCGCCGCCCGGAGCGGCCGGGGCCTTCTCCTTCTCCGGCTTCTCCGCGATCACTGCCTCGGTGGTGAGGAAGAGCCCGGCGATCGACGCCGCGTTCTGCAGCGCAGAGCGAACCACCTTCGCCGGGTCGGGGATGCCGGCCTTGAACATGTCGACGTACTCCCCGGTGGCCGCGTTCAGGCCGTGGCCAGGCTTCAGGCCACGCACCTTCTCGACCACCACGCCGCCCTCGAGGCCGGCGTTGATGGCGATCTGCTTCAGCGGCTCGTCGAGCGCCCGGCGCACGATCTGCGCGCCAGTCGCCTCGTCGCCCGACAGGTCGAGCTTCTCGAACGCGACCTTGCCGGCCTGCAGCAGAGCCACGCCGCCGCCAGGGACGATGCCCTCCTCGACGGCAGCCTTGGCGTTGCGGACTGCGTCCTCGATCCGGTGCTTGCGCTCCTTCAGCTCGACCTCGGTGGCCGCACCGGCCTTGATGACGGCGACGCCGCCGGCGAGCTTGGCAAGCCGCTCCTGCAGCTTCTCGCGGTCGTAGTCGGAGTCGGTGTTGTCGATCTCGGTGCGGATCTGGTTAACCCGGCCGGAGATCTGCTCGGCGTCACCGGCACCGTCGACGATCGTGGTCTCGTCCTTGGTGACCACGACCTTGCGGGCCTTGCCCAGCAGATCGAGGTCGGCGTTCTCCAGCTTGAGGCCGACCTCCTCGCTGATGACCTGGCCACCGGTCAGGATGGCGATGTCACCGAGCATGGCCTTGCGGCGGTCGCCGAAGCCCGGCGCCTTGACGGCGACGGACCTGAACAGGCCGCGGATCTTGTTGACCACCAGGGTCGCGAGAGCCTCGCCCTCGACGTCCTCGGCGATGATGACCAGCGGCTTGCCCGACTGAACAACCTTGTCGAGCACCGGCAGCAGGTCCTTGTTGGCCGAGACCTTGGAGTTGACGATGAGGATGTAGGGGTCCTCGAGGACCGCCTCCATCCGCTCCGGGTCGGTCACGAAGTAGTGCGAGATGTAGCCCTTGTCGAAGCGCATGCCCTCGGTGAGCTCCAGCTCAAGACCGAAGGTGTTGCTCTCCTCGACGGTGATGACGCCTTCCTTGCCGACCTTGTCCATCGCCTCGGCGATCATCTCGCCGATGGCGGTGTCCGCCGCGGAAATGGAGGCCGTCGAAGCAATCTGCTCCTTGGTCTCCACGTCCTTGGCCAGCTTGGAGAGCTCCTCGCTCACCCGCTCGACCGCGGCCTCGATGCCGCGCTTGAGCGACATCGGGTTGGCACCGGCGGCCACGTTGCGCAGGCCCTCGCGGACGAGCGCCTGGGCGAGCACCGTCGCCGTGGTAGTACCGTCGCCAGCGACGTCATCGGTCTTCTTGGCGACTTCCTTGACGAGCTCGGCGCCGATCTTCTCCCACGGGTCCTCGAGCTCGATCTCCTTGGCGATGGACACGCCATCGTTGGTGATCGTGGGGGCTCCCCACTTCTTCTCGAGCACCACATTGCGGCCCTTCGGGCCGAGGGTTACTTTCACGGCGTCGGCTAGCTGGTTCATGCCGCGCTCAAGGCCGCGCCTGGCGTCCTCGTTGAACGCGATCATCTTCGCTGCCATAGGCTTCCAGTCCTCCTGCGAACTTTGCGCCTGCGTGCCGACCGGGCCGACGCCCGCGACGGACGGCGCCGCCCGGCGGTCGGTCCCTGCCCGGCCGCCAGATGGGCCTCGTCGCCCCGATCACGTCACTACGTTGTCACTCTCACCCCGAGAGTGCCAACGCCATGTTTAGCACTCTCCTACCTAGAGTGCAAGCCAAGTGCCGGCTAATGCCGTGTTTCTACAGGTCAGAGCTTCAGTGCGTGGATTGACATGGCGTTCCGGACTTAATCAAGGGGAACGGCGGACATGCGAGAGCCCGGCACCGAAAACCGAGGTGCCGGGCTCCAGGCATTGATTCGGAGGGTCTAGACGGTCCTCACAGCCTCAGCCTGCGGGCCGCGCTCGCTCTGCGTGATCTCGAACTCCACCCGCTGACCCTCTTCGAGGGTGCGGTAGCCATCCGACTGGATGGCGGAGAAGTGGACGAAGACGTCCCTACCACCGTCGACCGCGATGAAGCCGTAGCCCTTGTCCGCGTTGAACCATTTGACGGTGCCCTGAGCCATACCGACAACTCCCTAACTTTGCTCGGGCTGCGGGTCCCCCCTGTTATGCGGGACCCGTTGATCGCGGTCAAGTACTGACCTCACCGGCAGACTTCACTGCCGCGCTTGCACTACCAACGGCGACCGCACACGACTCTACATGCCGCGCCAGCCGTCCGGGGCAACTTGTGTGCGTCTGTGCGGACTAGCGATAGCCGGGATGCGACGGGCGGCTGCGCCGTGAGTGGCTCGAGTGAAGCCTCAGCGGCCGGATCGGCCAGCCGGAGACACCGGTCAAACGTGCCCGTCAACCGCCCGCGACGGCCGGAATTACCGAAACCTGGCCGCCGGCCGGAACCGGTGTGTCCAGGCCCTGCGCCAGCCTGATGTCCTCCTCGCCCACGTAGACGTTCACGAAGCGGCGCAGCCGGCCGGTCTCATCGAGCAGGCGTCCGCCGATCCCCGGGTAGTCGGCATCCAGGCCCGCGATGACATCGCGAACCGTGCCGGGCGCGCTGGTCACGACGGCGGACCCGCCGGTGTAGCTGCGCAGGATGGTCGGGATGCGGACTGACACGGTCATGCTGAGCCTGCCTTTCGCGACCCCTGCTGCGGCGGCAGCGACCCGCGAGAGGCTGTCTCGTGAGCCGCGAATGCCGCCAGCGTGGCCGGGATGGGGGTGATGGCCTCGATGGTGTCGGCGACCGCATCCGGTGTCTTCAGCCCGTCGCCCGAGTTGATGATGACTGTTCTCGCGTCCGGGTCGATCAAGCCTTCCTTCAGGAGCGCCTGCAGCACGGCCAGGGTGACGCCGCCTGCGGTCTCGGCGAAGATTCCTTCCGCAGAGGCGAGCAGCCGGATCGCGTCGACGAGCTCACCGTCGCTGACGTCGGCGACGACCCCGCCGGTGCGGCGAACCACGTCGAGCACGTACGGTCCGTCGGCTGGGTTCCCGATCGCCAGTGACTTAGCGATGGTCGCCGGGCGGACCGGGTGCACGACATCGTGACCGGCACGGAACGCGGCCGCGACCGGCGAGCAGCCTGTCGCCTGGGCTCCGAATACCCGGTATGGCGTGTCCTCGACGAGGCCGGTCGCGACCAGCTCGCGGAACGCCTTGTCTATCTTCACCAGCTGCGCGCCCGACGCGACCGGAACGACGATCTGCTCGGGCAGTCGCCAGCCGAGCTGCTCAGCGATCTCGAAGCCGATGGTCTTCGAGCCCTCGGCGTAGTACGGCCGCACGTTGACGTTGACGAAGGCCCAGTCTTCCCGCTCGTCGGCCAGTTCGGAGGCGAGCCGGTTCACGTCGTCGTAGCTGCCCTGCACGGCAACCAGCGAGCAGCCGTAGACAGCAGACCCGATGACCTTCTGCGCCTCCAGGTCCGCCGGAATCAGCACCACCGCGCGGATACCTGCCCGGGCGGCGGCGGCCGCGACGGCGTTGGCCAGGTTGCCAGTCGACGGACAGGCGAGCACTTTGAAGCCGAGCTCCACTGCCGCGGCAAGCGCAACGCCGACAACCCGGTCTTTGAACGAGTGCGTCGGATTGCCGCGCTCATCCTTGATCCAAAGCTCCCGCATGCCGAGCGTGCTGGCCAGCTGATCGGCGCGCACGAGCCTGGTCCAGCCCGGATCGAGGTTCGGGGTGCTCGCCACCTCAGGTGGCACCGGGAGCAGGCTCGCGTACCGCCACATGCTCAGCGGGCCGGACTCGATCTGCTCCC
>JASHPF010000217.1 GCA_030038295.1 Streptosporangiaceae bacterium | reverse complement strand
TGAAGCTGCGGGGGATCGACAAGCACTTCGGGCCGGTGCAGGCGCTCTACGGGGTGAACCTGGACCTGCCCGCGGGCCAGGTGACCGGCCTGTGCGGGGACAACGGTGCCGGGAAGTCGGTGCTCACCCGCACCATCGCCGGCGTGCACCAGCCGGACGCTGGTCAGATCTACTTCGAGGGGCGACCGGTACACATCCGAAGCGCCAGGGACGCCGCCGCGCTGGGCATCGAGACGGTGTACCAGGATCTGGCACTTGCCGACAACCTGGACATCGTGCAGAACATGTTCCTCGGCCGGGAGCTGCTGCGCCACTACCTCCTCAACGAGGACTCTATGGAGCGGCAGGCGGCCGAGACCCTGAGCACCCTGCGGGTGACCACGGTGCGCTCGATCCGGCAGCCAGTGGCCTCGCTGTCGGGCGGTCAGCGGCAGGCGGTGGCGGTGGCCAAGGCGGTGATGTGGAACTCCAAGGTGGTGCTGCTGGACGAGCCCACCGCCGCCCTCGGGGTGGTGCAGACCCAGATGGTGCTGGACCTGGTCAAGCGGCTCCGGGACCACGGGCTGGCCGTGATGATCATCTCCCACAACCTGAACGACGTCTTCGAGGTCGCGGACCGGATCGCGGTGCTGTACCTCGGGCGGATGGTGGCCGAGGGGCCGGCCGCAGACTTCGACCGGCAGCGTGTGGTGGAGTACATGACGACGGGTAGCTCCAGCGGGCGGCCGTACGAGCCCGCCGGATCCGCCAGTGGCGCGGGCTGAGCGCATGGCCCGGATCGGAAAATCGCGGTGACCGCGGACCCCGGCGAGACGTCGACAGGAACGGCGGATGCTGGGCTAGCCGTCGACCTCACCGCCGATGCCAAGGTCGCCGCGGCCGACATCCCGGCCGTGCTCGTAGCCCAGTCGCTGGGCCAGTACCTCCGGGGCTGGTGGCTCCAGGTCCGCAGTGGCAATAGCGGTATCCTGCCGGTGGTCCTGGCCATCGTCATTGTCGCTGTCGTCTTCGAGATCGTCACTCCCGAGCACGCGTTCCTCCGGCCGAGCAACCTCGTCTATGTCTTCGGCCTGAGCACGGTCTACATGGTGCTGGCGATGGCCGAGACGGTGGTCCTGCTGCTTGGCGAGATCGACCTCTCTGTCGGCGCGGTTGCGCTCATCGGCGGGGTGATCGCTTTCAAGCTGGTGCAGCAACCCGGGCCGGCCTGGCCGTGGTGGGCAGCGATCCTGGCCGCGCTCGCTGTCTGCGGCCTGATCGGCGCCCTGCAGGGAACGCTGGTTGCGCGGCTCAAGATCCCGTCGTTCGTCGTGACCCTGGGTGGGTACCTGCTGTTCAGCGGGATCCTCATCCTCGTTCTCGGCGGGGCCGACGGCAACGTGAGCGTGAGCTCCACGGCGGCCAACCAGCGCGTCATCTACGACCTGGTCCAGGGGCTGCTGGTCCCCGTTGTCGGCTGGGTGGCCCTCGCGGTGGTCGTGGTGGCCGCCGGCGCGGCCATGTGGCTCCGCGCAGCGGGGAGGCGGCGCCAGGGCCTGGTGGCTCCGCCGGTCAGCCTGACGGTCATCAGAATTGCCCTGGTGGCGCTCGTCGGGATCGCTGTGGTGCTGGTCTGCACGATCAACCGCGGAACCATCCTGGTGAAGGTGGAAGGGGTTCCGTGGGTGGTCCCCATTGTCTTTGTCCTCCTTGGCGCCTGGACGGTGCTGCTCCAGCGGACCCGGTTCGGTCGCTACGTCTACGCCATCGGTGGCAACCCGGAAGCGGCCCGCCGGGCCGGCGTTAGTCTCGCCGCGATCCGAACCTGGTGCTTCGCGTTGTGCTCGGCGACGGCCGGGCTCGGCGGCATACTGCTCGGTTCCTTTTTCTTCGGTGAGTACAGCACCAACACGGCAGACGCCGGCCAGCTCGTCCTGTACGCGGTCGCCGCCGCTGTCATCGGCGGAGTCAGCCTGTTCGGCGGCCGGGGTAAGGCACTTCATGGCGTGCTCGGCGGCCTCCTCATCGGCGGCATTGCCTACGGCGTGTCCCTGCTCAACCTCGGTACTTTGGCAACGCCGCTTGAGTACATCCTGCCGGGCGGGGTCCTCCTCGCTGCGGTGCTGGTTGACGTGCTGTCGCGGCGAGGGAGCGTGACCCGTGTCTGACCACGCGCTAGGAACCGCGGACCCCGGCGATATGCCGACCGGGACGGCGGACGGCGGGATAGCCGTCGACCTCACCGCAGACGCCAGGGTCGCCGCGGCCGACATCCCGCCCGAGCTTGTCGCCCAGTCGCTGCGCCAGTACCTGCGGGCCTGGTGGCTCCGGGTCCGCGGTGGCGAGAGCGGTGTGCTGCCTGTGGTCCTGGGCATCGTGCTGGTTGCCATCGCCTTCCAGATCGCGAACCATAAATTCTTGGGGTCGCAGAACCTGGTCAACCTCTTCGAGCAGAGCACCGTCTACATGGTGCTGGCGATGGCTGAGATCTTCGCCCTGCTCCTCGCGGAGATCGACCTCTCGGTCGGCCTGGTCATGGGGCTGAGCAGCGTCCTGGTCGCCGAGCTTGTGCAGCCGACCGGCGCGGACTTCCCGTGGTGGGCGGCGATCATCGTGGCGCTGCTCGCGTGCTCCGGGTGGGGCGCCGGCGTGGGCTGGCTCGTCGCGCGGCTGAAAATGCCGTCATTCATCGTCACCCTCGGCGCGCTGCTGATCCTGGAGGGCCTGGCGATCATCGTCCTCGGCGGGACGCTCGTCTCTATCGGCAACTCCCGGTTCAGCAACGAGGTCGTCCTCTACAAGATCTTCTGGGGGCACTTCAGCCCGCTGGTCGGCTGGATCTTGCTGGCCGTGCTGGTCGGAGCCGCTGGCGGGGGGCTGTTGCTGCGCGACGTCCGCAAGCGCCGGGCCGGCCTGGAGACTCCGCCGCTCGGCCTCACCGCGCTGAAGATCGTCCTCATGGCGGTGGCGGGAATCGCGCTCGTAGCCATTTGCAACGTCAACCGGGCGCACTTCGGGACGATCGAGGGGGTTCCCTACATCATTCCGATCGTCCTTGTCGTGCTCGGCGGCTGGACGGTGCTGCTGCAGCGGACCCGCTTCGGCCGCTACGTCTACGCCATCGGCGGCAACCCCGAGGCGGCGCGCCGAGCCGGGGTCAGGCTGGCGTCCGTCCGGATCTGGGGCTTCGTGCTCGCCGGGCTGACCGCTGGCATCGCCGGCGTGCTGTTCGCCTCGTGGCAGGTCGACATCACCACCAACATCATCAAGGAATCCAACAGCTACGTGCTGCTGGCGATCGCCGCGGCGGTTATCGGCGGGACCAGCCTCTTCGGCGGCCGGGGCAAGACGATCCACGGCGTGCTGGGCGGCCTCGTCATCGGTGCCATCTACAACGGCCTCTTTCTGCTGGGCGTGCAGGCCCAGTGGATCGACGTCGCGGTCGCCGGGGTGCTGCTCGCGGCGGCGGTGGTCGATGTCCTCTCCCGCCGAGGCGCGTCGAGATAGGGGTGACGCCAGCCTTCCTGCGGCCGTCTCAGGGGTAGTGACCTGACCCCGGAGAGGTGCTCGAGCGCGAGCTGGTCGAGCCGCTCGAAGACGATGCCGCGCTCATCAGTGGTGCGCCGTCGCCAGATTGAGACGAGAGTTGTCGCTTCGGCTTGCCGCCGTGTCTAGCACTGAGGCAAGCTCGCTCGTGCTGAGAGCCTCGATGCTGGTCCCGGCTTCGCTCAGCTCATGCAGCCCGCCCAGCAGGGCACCGGTGAATGCGGCCGCGAATTCGGTCACTGAGGTCGGCTGGAGCCCCGTCGCCCGGTAGAGGACGGTTCCGGACTTCCTGACGGCAACGAGACTGTCGTAGCCGCAGGCAATCACGACGAGCTCGGGCCCCTCGGCCAGCCAGAGTCGCGCGACGGCCTCCGCTCCGCGGCCTGGGTACAGCCACGAGATATCCGCAAGACTTGTCGTAATGAGGTCAGCAGCCTTAACGGGCCGGTCCATGAGCAACTGGCCACGGGTTGGGGAGCCCATCACCGCCGGCCTCGCGGCCACGTTGAGGCTGACGATCGCGCCGCGATTGCGCTGACGCGCCGCGGCCCGGAGTATCCAGGTAGATCCGGGTAGCACGCTGCAGTCGAGCAAGTCGAGATGAAGGACTGTGGTGTTGGCGGGCAGCCACGCCAGTTCTGCTGCGCTCCACTGCCAGCTCGCTGTATCGCGGAAATAGAGGCTGTCCATGCAGTCCGCGTCTGGATCGGCCCCGACGACGGCAATCATAGTCGGCTCGTCGGCCTCGGGCGAGGCGCTGACGTCAAGACCATGGCTCGCCGCGTGCATGCGCAGGAACTGGCCCAGCGAGTCGCGGGAGAGCCGAGCCATCAGCGCGGTCGGGTAGCCAAGTCGGGCGGCCCGGATTGCTGTGGTGAACGCGCTGCCGCCTGGTGATGCTTCCATCAGGCTGGAGTCCGGCGCAGCCACCAGCTTCACCATTGCCTCGCCGATCACAGTGATCACGGGGAACCTCTGCGTGCCGGGGGTTTGTTTTGGTCCTCAACAAACTGAGGTGTCAGGGAGACTACAAATTTTCGCTGAGGTAGTCAACGGGTCTGCCCCGTGGTCCCCGACACGTCGGTGCGCGGGGCGGTCGTCGGGAAGCCTCATCGGGCCTGGTTGGCAACGTCGGGGCGCCCGTCTCAGTGGTCTCGGTGCTCCGCACCAACAGGTGCGACACGGCGCGCGAGACCCGATTCTCGCGGCCGCGACGAGCAGCGCGTCTGCAGGTAGATTGGCATACCGGCGGGCGCGATAGCCGAAGGCGAGGTAGCCGAGGACAGGCTCGTTGCGCCGGCCGCGACGCCGGCTGTGCTGGCCGCGGCCACGAAGGCCGAGGTCCGTGGGCGAGGATTCGTCCACCGCCGGCGGCGTGGCGCGCCGACCCGTTCTCCGCGAACCGTCGCGACGTGACATAGTTACCGAAGTAAACATATTTTCGGACGTAGTCGGAATGGCGAACGATGCTGCGCGATGGCGAGACGAAGGAGCAGCGCGTGACTGAGGCCGGCCCGCCCACCCTGCCCGCTCGCGCAGACCACACGGCGATTCGGCGCAACAACCTCGAGCTCACCCTGCGGCGGCTGGCCCTGACCCCGGGTCTGTCCCGCGCGGATCTCGCCAGCGGCACGGGGCTGACCAGGGCGACGGTGACGCGTCTTGTCGCGGAGCTGATCGAACTCGGCCTGGTACGCGAGGGCACTGTCAGCTCGTTGCGGAGGGTTGGGCGGCCCGGTACGCCGCTCAGCATCGACGGCCGACACGTGCTGGCCATCGGGCTTGAAGTGAACGTCGACTACATCGCGATCCTGGTGACAGATCTTGGCGGGCGCGAGGTGCTGAGGGATGAGTGCGAATTCGACTGCGTGAGCGCCGGCCCGGACGGGAGTGTTCGGGCTGCGATCGACCTCTGCCATCGCGCCATTCGCCGTGTCCGTAATCGCCGGCATGATCGCCAGCCAGTCATTGTCGGAGTTGCGGCCGCAATCGCCGGGCTGGTAGACAGCCGCGGCGGAGTGGTTATCGAAGCACCGAACCTCGAGTGGCGGGACTACCCGTTCGGGGCGGTGCTGCATCACGGTCTCCGCTTGGACGGTGCCCCCGTGCGAGTTGGCAACGATGCGAACTTCGCTGCGCTGGCCGAGTTCCGGACCGGAGCATGGGCTGGTACAGCGGACCTCATTTATGTCGCCGGCGAGGTCGGCATCGGCGGCGGAATAATCTCCGGGGGCCGGCCGCTGCTGGGCACTCGCGGCTTCGGCGGCGAGGTCGGCCACATCCGGGTTGACCCCGCCGGTCCGCGCTGCCACTGCGGCCGTCGCGGCTGCTGGGAGGCGCTCATCGGGCTGTCGGCGGTGCTGCGGTCCGCGGGCATCAGCACGCCTTCGGGAACGCATCCCCGCACGATGCTCGAAACCCTCGTCAGGCGAGGCCACGACGGCGATCAGCGCGCGCTCGACGCGTTTGAGCGGCTGGGCAGAGATGTCGGTGTGGGGGCGGCGATGCTCGGCAACATTTTCGATCCGAGCGTGATCATCCTCGGCGGCTATTTCGTCGCGCTTGAGGAATGGGTCCTGCCGCGGGCCCGACGCGAGCTCATGAAGGGCATGCTGGGAAGCCGGGATCCGACGCCCGACCTGTCTGTGTCGGGTCTCGGATTCACCGCCGCTGCCCGCGGCGCAGCGCTCCACGCCATGGATGCTGTGTTGTCCGACCCAGCCACGCTGCTCGCGTCTCCGCTGCAGTAGGGGCGTCTGCCCGGCCCTGACGTGGTCAGGGACCGACCGGTCTGGCGCGGAATACCAGCTATGGCACACTAGTTGTGGCAGTTAACGTGCTCCGGGGTCGGTGAAACTCCGAGCCGGCGGTGACAGTCCGCGACCCGGCCGAATCCATCGGCCGGCTGACCCGGTGGGATTCCGGGACCGACGGTGAAAGTCCGGATGGGAGGCAGCACGTGCGCGAGAGCGGCCCGCCGAGGTTACCCCGACCCGGCAGCCCGATCGCGGTTGCGCGGCCAGCGCACCCCCGGAGCCCGTAGGCAGGGCACAGCAGGGCTCCGGAGGAGGACACGGTGTTCACCGGGATTGTGGAAGAGCTAGGCGAGGTTGTCGGCCTGGACGCCGACGGCACCTCGGCCCGGATCCGGATTCGCGGACCGCTCGTCACCAGCGGCGCGGTCCGCGGCGACTCGATCGCCATCAACGGGGTGTGCCTCACCGTCACGAACGTCGCCGACGGCGAGTTCACCGCCGACGTGATCGGCGAGACGCTCGCCCGGTCCAGCCTCGGCGCGCTGCGCG
This sequence comes from Streptosporangiaceae bacterium, assembly GCA_030038295.1. Taxonomy (GTDB): domain Bacteria; phylum Actinomycetota; class Actinomycetes; order Streptosporangiales; family Streptosporangiaceae; genus JAJYUU01. Next base: position 8,936 of record JASHPF010000217.1, on the reverse strand, counting down.
CCGGCACGCCCGTCAACCTGGAACGGCCGCTCCGCCCTGATGGCAGGCTCGGCGGTCACCTCGTGCAGGGGCACGTGGACGGCACCGGCACCATCGCGGCCAGGGAGCCGGCCGGGTCGGCCGAGACGGTTCGGATCACGGTTCCCGCCCGGCTAGCCCGTTACCTCATTCAGAAGGGATCGGTCGCGGTCGATGGCATCAGCCTGACCGTGTCCGCGCTCGGCGATGGCGGCCCGGCGGGCGATGCATGGTTCGAGGTCAGCCTGATCCCCGAGACCCTCGCGCGCACCACGCTCGGCCGCAAGCGGCCGGGTGACGTGGTCAATCTCGAGGTTGACATGATCGCCAAGTACGTCGAGCGCCTGCTCGCCGGGAGGACACGGTGAGCAGCCTGGACAGCCCGCAGATGGCGGCCGGCGTCCCGCTGGACGACGTGACGCGCGCGGTAGCCGACATCGCGGCGGGCCGGCCGGTCGTCGTAGTCGACGACGTGGACCGGGAGAACGAGGGCGACATTATCTTCGCGGCCAGCAAGGCGACGCCCGAGCTGCTGGCCTTCGCGATTCGGTACACCAGCGGGGTGATCTGCGCGCCGATGACCGGCGAGATGCTGGATCGCCTGCAGCTGCCGCTGATGACCAGCCAGAACGCCGAGCGGATGCGCACGGCGTTCGCCGTCAGCGTGGACGCCAGGGACGGCGTGACGACCGGCATCTCGGCGGCCGACCGGGCCAGGACCATCAGGACGCTGGCCGACTCGGCCACCGAGCCGTACGAGATCGTGCGGCCTGGGCACGTGTTCCCGCTCCGGTACACGCCGGGAGGCGTGCTGCGACGGCCTGGCCACACCGAGGCGGCCGTGGACCTGGCGACGCTCGCCGGGCTGACGCCGGCCGGCGTGCTGGCGGAGATCGTTAACGACGACGGCACCATGGCCAGGCTGCCCAGGCTGCGAGAGTTCGCCGACGAGCACGGCCTGGCGCTGATCTCCATCGAGCAGCTGATCGCCTACCGCAGGCAGCACGAACGGGTGGTGGACCGCGTCGTGGAAACCCGGCTGCCCAACGAGTTCGGCGAGTGGCGCGCGGTGGGCTACCAGAACTCCGTCGACGGCACCGAGCACCTCGCGCTCGTGCTCGGTGACCTGACCGCGGCCGGGCCCGACCCGCTGGTGCGGATGCACTCCGAGTGCCTAACGGGCGACGTCTTCGGGTCGCACCGGTGTGACTGCGGCACGCAGCTCGAGGCGGCCATGGCGGCGATCGCGGCCGAGGGCCGCGGGGTCGTGCTGTACCTGCGCGGACACGAGGGGCGTGGCATCGGGCTGCTCTCCAAGCTGCGCGCCTATCAGCTGCAGGACCGGGGCGCGGACACGGTCGACGCCAACACCGAGCTCGGCCTGCCGGTCGACGCGCGCGAGTACTCCACCGGCGCCCAGATGCTGGCCGATCTCGGCGTCGGCGTCCTGCGGCTGCTCACCAACAACCCGGCGAAGGTGGACGGGCTGGCGGGGTTCGGCATCAGCGTCACCGGGCGGGTCGGGCTGCCGTCCCTGCCGACCGCGCACAACCTCCGCTACCTGACCGCCAAGCGGGACCGCCTGGGCCACCAGATCGACAACCTCCCGGTGACCGGCGAGGTCAGCTCGGGGCCGCCCGCCTCGGCGGCTGGCCTGCGGTGAGCCCGCGGTGAGCGGCGAAGGCCGCCCCGCCGGGCCGCCGGTCGACGCGTCCGGCCTGCGGGTCGCGATCGCGGCCACCCGGTGGCACGCCGAGATCACCGATCAGCTGCTGACCCGCGCCGTGGCAGCCGCGCGCGCCTGCGGGGCGGGAGAGCCGCTGGTCGTGCGCGTTCCCGGCGCCGTCGAGCTGCCAGTTGTCGCGGCCGAGCTGGCCAGAGGGCATGACGCGGTGGTGTGCCTCGGCGCCGTCATCCGGGGCGGCACGCCGCACTTCGACTACGTGTGCGACGCGGTGACCTACGGCCTCGCCAGGGTCGCCCTCGACGCCGGGACCCCGGTCGGCAACGGCGTGCTCACCTGCGACACGCTGCAGCAGGCCAGGGCCCGCAGCGGTGCGGAGGGCAGTACCGAGGACAAGGGCTGGGATGCGGCGGTGGCCGCGCTGGAGACGGCGGTGGTCCTGCGTTCCCTGCGGGGGTAACGCCGGCCTGCTGGCCGGTACGGTCGCGAGCGGACGCGGTGCGGCTGGCCGTCAGCGTGGTCCGATCCGGTCGTCGTAGCCGTACTGGTCGGCGAACCCCAGGGTCCGCGTGCCGAGCAGCTATCGCCCAGCAGTACCAGACGGGCACCCATGACGCGGGCCGGTCGGCGTTACGGCAGGATTGCCGTCATGGTGACGCTGTCCGATGCGGCCGAGATCGCCAGCCGCGACAAGTTCCTTGCCGTCGTATCGACCGCCCGCGCCGACGGCACGATCCAGGCCTCCGTCGTCAACGCGGGCGTGCTTGCCGATCCGGACTCCGGGCGCGACGTGGTCGCGTTCGTCACCTACGGCCGCGCCAAGCTCGCGAACCTGCGGGCCCGGCCACAGGTCACCGTCACGTTCCGGGCCGGCTGGCAGTGGGCCGCGGTCGAGGGCACAGCCAGGGTCATCGGGCCAGACGATCCGGCGCCGGGCGTCGACGCCGAGCGGCTGCGGCTGCTGCGGCGGGAGGTGTTCACCGCCGCGGGCGGCACGCATGAGAACTGGGCCGAGTACGACGCCGTGATGGCGCGGGAGCGCCGCGCGGTCGTGCTCGTCACGCCGACGCGGGTGTACAGCAACGCGTCAGCGGTCAGCGCGCGTACGTGACCACCAGGTCGCCCACGCGCGGCAGCGCCGCCTCGATGTGCTTGGCCGCGCCGCTGCGCACCGCTTTGTAGGCCCGCACGACGACTGGCTTGTCCGAGTTCTCGGCCATCGTGTCCGTGATCGACAGCAGCGACTCCGCGACCTCCTCGCCGCGCTTGGCGAGGTAGTCGCCGAACTCGGAGCCGCCAGCGGCACTGAAATCCGCCCAGTACGGCTGGAGCTTGTCGGCGATGTCCGGCAGCATCTTGTCCACGATGTAGGCGACGTAGCCGGGCCGGAAGCTGCCAACGGTCTTGTACGCCAGCTTAACGGCGTTCCCGGTGATACCCGATTTGTCCGCGAGCTCGGCGTCGATGAGCGCGAGGCTGTCGGTGATCACCTGCGGCCGGGCGTCTGGCGCGAGCAGGATCTCGGGCAGGGTGGCTGGCATGGGCACGTCCTTCAGGGCTGATGTCCGGGGGCTCGGGATCAGTCCGTACGCAGGTCCGCTGAGCGGGGGCAGAAGCCGCGAACGGAGCGTAATGGGTTCCCGGCGCTCAGGCTACCGTGCCCGGGCCCGCCGTGCTGGACATTGATCGATGGTGTCGACGACACCTCTGATCCGCCAGGGTCGCGTTCGCGTGACCGGCGCTGGCCGGGGAACAGATGGCAGGATGGCGGCGAGCGACGCGCGAGGGAGAAGGCAATGATCCAGTGGCTCAAAGACGTCGTCGATCATGACTTTGAGGCGGCGTACAACTATCTCAGCCTGCGGCTCGACGCCGATCGCGCGAAGCTCGCGGTGAAGGCGCTGAAGAAGACGCAGATCACCACGCGGCGTGCCAACGACATCCTGCGGGCGTGTGGCTATGACCCGCTTCCGCTCTCCGATCCCGGCGTCCACAAAGACCTGCTCAAGAGCGGCGACACCAAGCTGTCTCCGGTGCTGCTGGTGAGCTTTGATCGCGGCGGCGACATCGCCGATGGCTACCATCGGGTCAGCCTCGCCTACAACATCGACCCGTTCTCCGACGTACCGCTGCGTGTCGCGCACGTACCGGAGCTAGAGCACAGTCAGCACGGCACGTAACGTCGAGCGCCGGTCGCGCGGTCGCTAGCCGCGCGCCCAGGCGATGACCGGTCCGCGGGCGCGGACAAGAACCGGCGCGCCCGTCGGCAGCTGCGGCCCGCCGGTGGTCCGCACGATGACCTCTGCGGGGCCGTGCTGGTCGTCCGGCCGGACCCGGACGACGGCGTCGTGGCCGTAGTAGTCACACGCGACGACGCGGCCGGCCAGGCAGCCGGGCTCGCCGGTCTGCGCTGGCGCGGCGGATACGATCTCGAGCTGCTCGGGCCGGAGCAGCACCGTGACCGGTCCTGAGTCAGGGCTCAGCTCGCTGCCCGGCTCGACCGGCAGCGTGCCGAGGATCGTGGCGACCGCGCGCCCGCTCTGGCCGACGGCCGTCAGCTGGCCGTCGAGTATGTTCGCGTCCCCGACGAACCTTGCCAGTGCCGGGTCGGCCGGCCGCATGTACAGGTCGTGCGGCGCCGCGTACTGGACGATGCGGCCGTCCCGCAGCACGGCGATCCGGTCCGCCATCGAGAGCGCCTCGTCTTGGTCGTGCGTGACCAGGACGGCCGTCGTGCCCGCCGAGCGGCAGATCTGCTGCACGTCGGCGCGGACGCTAGCCCGCAGGTGCGCGTCGAGCGAGGCAAACGGTTCATCGAGCAGCACGACCTCGGGTCGGATCGCGAGCGCCCTGGCGAGCGCGACCCGCTGCTGCTGGCCGCCGGACAGCTGGTGCGGGTACCGGCGTGCCATGCCGGTCAGCCCGACGGCGTCCAGCAGCTCGCCGGTCCGCGGTCCGCGGCGCAGTTTGGCTGGCAGCCCGAAGCCGACGTTGGCGGCGACGGTGAGGTGCGGGAACAGCGCGCCCTCCTGCGGCACGTAGCCGATGCGGCGGCGTTCGGGCGGCAGATGATCGACGCCAGGCCCGTCGACCACGCGATCGCCGATGGCGATCGAGCCGGCGTCCGGCTGGTCGAAGCCGGCCAGCAGACGCAGCAGGGTGGTCTTGCCACTGCCGGACGGCCCGAGGATCGCGGTGAAGGATCCGGCCGGGACATCGAGGTCGAGCCCGGTCAGCACCGGGTGCGTCCCGAAGGCCTTGTAGAGGCCAGAGACCGTCAGCTGCCGCATGTTCCTATCCTCGCGCCTGTGCGGAGCGCTGGAAAAACCGGCCGAGCGCGATGCTCGGCAGGGCAGCCACCGCGATCATCACGAGCGCGAACGGCGCCGCCTGCGCATACGACAAGCTCGACTGATACTGCCAGAACTGCGTCGCCAGCGTCTGCACCCCGGTCGGGATCAGGATGAGCGTCGCCGTGAGCTCGGTCACGGTCTCGAGGAAGACCAGGCAGAACGCGGCGACCAGGCCGGGTGCCGCCAGCCGCAGGGTCACCCGGCTGAAGGCCGACAGCCTGCCCTGGCCCAGGGAGCGGGCGACCTCCTCAAGGCTCGCCGGAGCGCGGGCGATGGCCGCCTTGACGCCGACGAGCGCGAGCGGGAAGAACATGATGACGTAGCACAGCACCAGCAGCGGGGCCGTCTGGTAGCCGAAGCTGCCGGCGTACTGCTCGGTGAAGTACGTGAGCGCGAGGGCGATCACGACGCCGGGCAGGGCCAGCACGAGGTACGTGCTGCGCTCAAGCAGCCGCCGAACCGTGCCGGTGTGCCTGATGGCGAGCACCGCGACGGGCAGGGCCAGCAGGGTGTCGGCCGCCGCCGCGCTCGCGCCGTAGGCGGCGGTGTGCCAGGCCGCGCTGAGCATCGACACACTGACCGAGTTCGAGACCGACGGCACGCCGCCCCTGACGATCCAGTAGATGCTCGCCCCGACAGGCAGGCCGAGCGCCGCGGCGACCAGCAGGCTGCAGCCGGTCAGCGCGGCGGCCATCGCGGCCGGCCGCAGCCGCTGTGGTGGCATGACCCGCTGCACCATCGGACCGGATCTGGCGGCCCGGCCGCCGCCGCGCAGCCAGCCCTCGGCCGCGAGCACGACCAGGCTGATGGCGACCAGCACCAGCGACAGCGCACACGCTGCGGGTATCTCGGTCGGCAGCTGGAGGTTGGCGAAGATCTCGGTCGTAAACGTCCGGTAGCTGAGCATCTCGAACGCGCCGTACTCGGCGAGCAGCACGAGCGCCACCAGCAGGCAGCCGCCGAGGATCGCGCCGCGAGCCTGGCCGAGCGTGATCCTGACGAAGGTACGAACCGGGCCCACGCCGAGGCTCCGGGCGACCTCCTCCTGGCCCGGATCGGCGGCGCGCAGGCTGGCGGCAACGGGCAGGTACACCAGCGGGTAGACCGCCAGGGTCATGACGAGCACCGCACCCCGGAAGCCCTGCACGGAGACGAACAGCGAACTCCAGCCGAAGCTGACAACGAAGTCGGGGATCGCGAGCGGCACCACGAGCAGCACCGCCCAGGTCCGTCGGCCCGGCAGGTTGGTCCGCTCTACCAGCCAGGCTGCGCCGGTGCCGAGCACCGCGCACAGCGCCGTGACCACGACGGTGAGCCGGACCGTGTTCCACAGCAGGGACCCGGTCAGCGGCCGGAAAATCTGGGCGGCCACGACGCCGAACCCGGCGCGGTGCGACTCGATCAGCAGGAAGATCAGCGGAATCGCGAGCAGCACCGCGATGGCGCCGCTGACGGCGACCAGCGCGGCTGGCCGCCGGGCCGGCCGCGCCGGAACCTCGGCGACGGCCAGCGCTGCGGGCCGCGCCCCGGTCGTCGTCATGGCTCAGGGGCGGCCAGCGCGGCCGCGCCATCCGGCGCCGGGGTCATATCAGGCCTGCCTCGCGCAGCAGCGCTATCGCGGTGCTGCCGTCGCCCAGCTGCGCGATCGAGATCGGGTACGGCTGCAGCGAGGCAAACGGCGTCTCGCCGGCGCGCGTGCTGACGCCGGATGCGATCGGATACTCAAAGCTCAGCGACTGACCGGCGCCGGTGCCGGGGGTGGCGATGATCTCCTGGGCCTGCTTGCTCACCAGGAAGGCCACGAACTTCTGCGCGGCCGCCTGGTGCTTGCTGGACTTCAGCACCGCGGCGCCGGAAACGTCCAGGACGTAACCCGGATCGCCGGGTGCGAAGTATGTGATCTTCGAGTGCATGTTGCCGGCACCGATCTCGGCCCGCATCCGGTAAAAGTAGTACTGGTTGACGATCCCGAATGCGACGGCGCCGCGGTTCACCTCGTCCGCGATCGTCTCGTTGTCGGGGTAGATGTGCCCGGCCGCATTGGCCCCGATCTTCTGGAGCCAGCTCAGCGTCGCGGCGGTGCCATACGCGCGCTGATACGCGGTGACGATCGGCTGGAAGTCGGTCTCGCCGGGCGCCAGCGCGAGTTTGCCGGCGTACTGCGGGTCCGCGAGCTGACTGACGTGCTGCGGCAGCTGGCTGGCGGAGATCAGGCTCGGGTTGTAAATGATCACGCTCACCCTGGCCGACACGCCGACCCAGTCGCCCTGCGGTGAGTTGAATTTGCTCGGCGTGCTCGCGAGCGTTGCCGCGTCCAGCTTCGCCAGCAGCCCCTTGGCCTGCAGGCTTTCCAGCGGCGGAGAGTTCTCGGTGAAGAAGACGTCGGCCGGCGACTTCGCGCCCTCAGTGGCGATCTGGTCGGCGAGGACGTCCTCGTCGTCGCTGCGCACCACCACGGTGATCCCGGTCTGGTGCTCGAAGGCCGTGATCAGGTTGTCGGCCGTCTGCTCGTGCTGGCCGTTGTACAGCGTGATCGTGGTGGCGCTCGACGAGCCCGCCCCGCCCGCTCCGCACCCGGTCAGTGCGGCGCACGCCGTGAGCGCGGCGGCAGCGACGCCGACGACAGCGGTGGTGGCGCGCCTCATGATGCAGCTCCCGGGCAGATGGCGTTGACCTTGCTGGCGGCCGCGGTGACGGCCTTGCTCGCGGCGGCGCTCGCGCCGTCGCTGGCGAACACCTGTGCGTAGGCGGTGGCCAGGTCGCGGATGGCCGCTCGGAGCGCCTGGTCCGAGGTCTGGATCGCGCGCAGCGGCCCGATCTGCGCCTCCGCGTAGCCGACCGGGTCAGCGTCCGGATCGGGGCCGTCCGACAGGGCCGCACCGACGGCCGTGCACGCCGCCGAGATCGCTGACGCGCCGACGGCCGGAGCGCCCGAGGCTGAGCCGCAGCCCGTCAGCAACGCCACCGCGAGGCCCGTGACGGCGACGCCGAGACCAGCTGCCCGCCAGCCGAGGCGGGCGGGGGCGGTGCGGCCCGCGGCCCGGTCGGCTGGCGCCACGCCAGCGGCCCGGGCAGGCTCCAGGACGGCGCCGTGGGCAGGCTCGCGGCCAGCAGGGGACGGAGGGTGGTCCGCGTCAGCCGTCATGCAACCTCGCTTGCCGAGTTAGGCTTACCTAACTTGAGTTAGCTTAGGCTACCCTTACTTTGCCACGCGTCGCGGGTGGGAATCATCACAGCCCGGCCGGATTCGGCTCCCGTCCGGGCATAGAGCGCCCCGCCACGGGGTTGTTGCCGCTTGAGGTGAATGCTGTGCGCGACATCCTTGCTCCGATCACCCAATGGTGGGCCGGAGGTGAGACGTTCGGTCTGGCCACGGTCGTGCAAACGTTCAGCAGCGCGCCCCGAGAGCCAGGGGCCGCGATGGCCGTCTCGGCCGAAGGTGAGGCGGTCGGCAGCGTGTCGGGCGGCTGCGTCGAGGGTGCCGTCTACGAACTGGCGACCGACGTCATGCGCACCGGCCAGCCGGTTCTGCAGCGGTACGGAATCAGCGACGACGATGCGTTCGCGGTGGGGCTGACCTGCGGCGGCATCATCGACATCTTCGTCGAGCCGGCCAGCCGACGGCGCTACGCCGCGCTGGGCGAGGTGGCGGAGGCGGTGCGGGCTGGCACGCCGGTGGCGGTGGCCACGGTGATCGAGGGGCCCGGCCAGATCGGCGCCCGCCGGATCATCTGGGAAGGCGATCGCGTCGACGGCACGCTCGGAGCCGGCGAGCGGCTGGATCAGGCGGTCGACGATGACGCGCGCGGCATGCTGGCCCAGGGCGTGACGGCAGTCCGCCGGTATGGGCCGGACGGCGAGCGCCGCAGGGACGAACTGGC
>JASHPF010000216.1 GCA_030038295.1 Streptosporangiaceae bacterium | reverse complement strand
CACCGCGTCGCAGTTTGTCGTCGATGGCGGCGTCACCGGCGCCTACGTGACACCGTTGTAGCCATGAGCGATCAGCCAGTCATCGGGATCAGCGCTTACAGCCAGCAGGCTCGCTGGGGCAGCTGGGATCTGCCCGCGGTGCTGCTGCCGCGGCGCTACACCGACATGGTGGCGGCGGCGGGCGGGCTGCCGGTGCTGCTGCCGCCGCTGCCGGCCGTCGCGGGCGTGCTGAGCAGGCTAGACGGGCTGGTGCTATCCGGCGGCGGCGACATCGACCCGGCACACTACGGTGCCGCGCGGGACGACGCCAGCGGTCCGGCCAACCCGGAACGGGACGCCGCCGAGCTCGGGCTGTGGCGGCACGCGCTCGCCAGTGGCCTCCCAGTGCTCGGCATCTGCCGCGGCCTGCAGGTTATCAACGTGGCGCAGGGCGGCACGCTGCACCAGCACGTGCCGGACCTGGTGGGCCACGATGGCCACTCGCCCGACCCGGGCAGCTACGGCTCGCACAAGGTCAGCGTCGCGCCGACGTCCCGGCTCGCGGGCGTCGTCGGCCGGACCGAGACCGCCGTCCCGACTCATCACCACCAGGCCATTGACCGGCTCGGGGCGGGCCTGGTGGCCACCGCGTGGACGGACGACGGCGTGATCGAGGCGATCGAGTTCAGCGCCGACGAAGATCCGGCAGGCGCCGGCCGGTTCATGCTCGCCGTCCAGTGGCACCCCGAGGCGGGCGACGACCCGAGCCTGTTCGACGCTCTGGTTCGCGCGGCACAGGGCTAGCGGAAGATCCGGCTGGCGTCCTCGAGCAGGAGGGCGCAGATCGCCAGCGCCGCCACCAGCGCCGCCAGCGGAACCACCCGCCGTAGCCAACCGCGCCGCCGGGCAAGGCGGGCGAGGCCCGCGAAGAACTGATCGAGCTGCCGCGCGCCCTGGGCGGGCGTGTACGGGCCGGATTCGTAGCGCGGAAACCGCCGTGCCATGACAGTGAATCTACGCTTCTCAGCCGGGGTGCAGGGCGTCCCAGCGAGCCTGGTGAGCCGGGTAGATGAGAGTCAGGTCGTCCGGCAGCGCCGCCTTCACCGAGCGCGTGCGGTCGTCGCAGAGCACCTCCTCGGCGCCCGCCTCGATGCCGTCGAGCGCCTGGTCGACCACGAGCTGGGGGCTGGTCTTCGGCAGGTCGGCGAACGCTGCGCCCATCTGCGTGTCGATGACGCCCGCGAACACGCCGGTCACCAGCGTGCCCTGCCGCCGCAGCTCGACCCTGGCGGCGTTGGTGAGCGCCCACTCCGCCGACTTAGACGCGCAGTACGAGCTGTTTTGCGGGTTGGCGAACCACGAGACGATGGACAGCACGTTCACCAGCGCGCCACCGCCGTTGGCGGCGAGCACGGGCGCGAACGCGCGGCACATCCGCAGCGTGCCGAAGTAATTGGTCTCCATCTCCTCGCGGGCGCTCTGCAGGTCGGGCGCGGCCAGCACGGGGGCGAACCGCATGACGCCGGCGTTGTTGATGAGAACGTCCGCGTCCGCGCACCGCGCGGCTGCGGCCGCGACGTCGGCCGCGCTGGTGATGTCCAGCCGGACCGGGACCGCGCCCGGAGACACGACCTGGGCGGGGTCGCGCGTGCCGGCGTAGACAACGGCGGCGCCACGAGTCAGCAGGCTCTCGGTGAACACCCGGCCGAGCCCGCGCCCCGCGCCGGTCACGAGCACTCGCGCGCCCGCTATCCGCACTGCCATTCCCGCTCCTGATGCCTGCGGAGCCCGGCCACTCCGGGCTGGCCACCACCCACAGCGCCGCTGGCCGGGCCAGCCGCACGATATCGCGCCCTAACGAAAGCCAGCTCCGCCCTCAGGGCCACCGCGGCCCCGCCTAGGTGCCAGAGACCGCCGTCAGGTAGCGAGTATGCCAGCGGCGCCAACTAGCCCAAACCGGATACTGTGCTGGCATGGCGGAGACGGCCCAGCAACCCCCTGACAACGCAGAGCCCGCGGCCGCGGCCACCGAGCCGACCGACGACCTCGTCACCACCCGGCACACAATTGCCCTGGCGGACGGCGAGCTCAGCTACACCGCGACGGCCGGGCGGATCGTGCTGCGGCGGGAAGAGCACACCGACGACAAGTTCGACGGCGCCAAGGCCACGGCCGAGGTGTTCGTCACCGCGTACACCGCTGACAGCGAGGATCCGGCCGCCCGCCCGGTGACCTTCGCGTTCAACGGCGGCCCCGGCTCGTCCAGCGTGTGGCTGCACCTCGGCCTGCTTGGCCCGCGCCGGGTGCTCATGGGTGACGTCGGCGCCCTGCTCCCGCCGCCGTACGCGCTGGCTGACAACGCGCAAACCCTGCTGCGGCACAGCGACCTGGTGTTCATCGACCCGGTGTCCACCGGCTACTCGCGTCCGGTCAAGGGCGAGAAGCCGAAGGACTTCCACGGCTACGGCGGAGACATCGCCTCGGTCGGGGAGGTGATCCGGCTGTGGACCTCCCGCAACGGCAGGTGGATGTCGCCGAAGTACCTGTGCGGTGAGTCCTACGGCACGACGAGGGCCGCCGGGCTTGCCAGGCACCTGCAGGAGCGGTACGGCATGTATCTCAACGGAGTGGTGCTCATCTCCGCCGTGCTGGACTTCGGGGCCATCATCTTCAGCGGCGGCAACGACGAGCCGTACGCGCTATACCTGCCCACCTACGCCGCCATCGCGCACTACCACGGCAAGCTGGCCGACCGGCCCCTGCGGGACGTGCTGACCGCGGCCGAGGCCTACGCCGCGGGAGACTATCCGCAGGTCCTGGCCCGCGGGTCACGCCTCTCGGCCGCCGAGCGGACGGCCGCAGCGGAGCGCCTGGCGGAGCTGACCGGCCTGTCGGCGGACTACCTGGACCGGGTGAACCTGCGTCCCGAGCACATCAGGTTCCTCACCGAGCTGCTGCGCGACCGGCGGCTGGTCGTCGGCCGGATCGACGGCCGGTTTACCGGCTGGGACACCGACTACGGCCGGGAGAGCTGGTCGGCCGACCCGTCGATGAGCGCGATCACTGGCCCGTACACGGCGGCGCTCAACCACTATGTGCGGGCCGAGCTCGACTACTCCAGCGACCTGCCGTACGAGATCTTGACCGACCGAGTGCGGCCGTGGTCGTACGCGGAGTTCGAGAACCAGCACGTCTTCGTCCTCGACAAGCTCGCGGCGGCCATGCGCACCAACCCGCACATGCGGGTGCACGTGGACTGCGGCTACTACGACGCCGCGACCCCGTACTTTGCCGCCGAGCACGCCGTCGCGCACCTCGATATCCCGCCGGAGCTGGCCGCCAATGTCAGCTACGGCTACTACGAGGCGGGTCACATGATGTACCTGCACGAACCGAGCAGGCTCGCCCAGGCAGAGCGGCTGGCGCGTTTCGTCTCGGCCACTCCCGGGTAACCCCCGGCCACGCGGCGCTCCGATGGCCCCTAGACTCACCTGCGTGAACAACGCGCCGGCGGTCGAGGTCGACGGCCTGGTGAAGCGTTACCGGGACGTTACCGCGGTCGCCGGGTTGTCGCTGCGCGCCAATCGGGGCGAGGTCACCGCCATTCTCGGCCCGAACGGCGCGGGCAAGACCACCACCATCGAAACCTGCGAGGGCTACCGTCGCGCCGACGGCGGGACGGTCCGGGTGCTTGGTCTGGACCCGGTGGCGGACGCGCGCGAACTCCGCGCCAGGGTCGGCGTCATGCTCCAGTCCGGCGGCGTGCCGACCGGCGCCAGGGCCGGGGAGTATCTCCGCGTGCAGGCCAGCTTCTACGCCCACCCGCTCGATCCGGCAGCCGTGCTCGCGGCGCTCGGACTGACCGGCTCCGCGCGCACTCCCTACAAGCAGCTCTCCGGCGGCCAGCAGCAGCGCCTCGGCCTGGCCGCGGCCGTGATCGGCCGACCGGAGCTGGTGTTCCTCGACGAGCCGACGGCCGGTCTCGACCCGCAGGCCAGGCACGCGACCTGGGAGCTGATCGAGGGCCTGCGGGCGGCGGGCACGGCTGTGATCCTCGCTACCCACTACATGGAAGAGGCCGAGCGGCTGGCCGACCACATCGTCATCGTGGACCACGGCCGCGCCGTGTCCAGCGGGCCGCCGACCGAGCTGACCGGGTCGGCCGGGCAGCTCCGGTTCCGCGCCGAGGCGAACCTGGACCTGACCGGACTCGTCGCAGCGCTGCCCGCCGACGCCCTCGCCAAGGAGTCACCAGCCGGGCACTATCTGGTCGAGGTGAGCGGCCGGGTCGATCCGCAGCTGATCGCCCTGGTGACGGCCTGGTGTGCCGAGCACGGCGTGCTGGCGCGAGAACTTCAGATCGAGAGCCGTACGCTGGAGGACCTGTTCCTCGAGCTGACCGGACGGGACCTACGGTCGTGACAGACGAGGCGCTCGTCCGGCGGGACTGGCCACCGCCCTTGCCCGGCGCCGCTCCGCTGCCGCAGATGGTGCGCGCCCAGGCGGGCCTCGAGCTGCGTACGCTCGTCCGCAACGGCGAGCAGTTGCTGCTCACCCTCATCATCCCGGTGCTGCTGCTCGTTGCCTTCGGGCACGCGGACCTGGTCAGCGTCGGGTCCGTCAGCCGGATCGGCTTCATCGTGCCGGGCATCCTGGCCCTGACCGTGCTGTCCACGGCGTTCACCAGTCAGGCCATCGCCACCGGCTTCGAGCGCCGCTACGGCGTGCTCAAGCGGCTCGGCGCCGCGCCACTGTCCCGCCGCGGTCTGATCGCGGCCAAGACCGCCAGCGTGCTGGTGGTCGAGGTCGCGCAGGCCGCCATCGTGCTCGCGGTGGGCGCCGCCATCGGCTGGCGGCCGGTGGCCGACCCGGCGGCCCTGGTCTGGGTCCCGCTGCTGCTGCTGGCGGGCACCGCCGCGTTCAGCGGCCTGGCGCTACTGCTGGCGGGGACGGTGCGGGCCGAGGCGACGCTGGCCGCCGCGAACCTGCTGTACCTGATCATGCTCGGGCTCGGTGCCGTGCTGTTCCCGCTGACGAAGTTCCCCGCCGCGGCCCGTCCGGTGCTCCGGCTGCTGCCCGCCGACGCGCTGGCGGATGGGCTGCGCTCGGTGCTCTTGTACGGCGGCGGGGTGCCCGGCACTGATCTGCTGGTGCTGTGCGTGTGGGCCGCGGCCGCGATCGCGCTCGCGGTCCGCACGTTCCGGTGGGAGTGACGGTCCGCGACGAAGCCGCGGGCACCAGGCGGCTCAGCCGCCGGGGTGCTCCGGGCCATCGCGGTCCACGTCGTCGCAGTGGGCCGCCGCTCCGGCCAGGGCTCGTACTGCCGGGAGCGGCCCCCGCGTCCCTGCTGGTCGTCGCGGGCATCGTGTCAGTTCAGCTGGGCGCCGGGCTGGCCGGCCGGCTATTCGTTGACCTCGGCCCGGCCGGGGTAACCGGGCTGCGGCTGTGGTGGTCGGCGATCATCGTCGCCGCCGCGGGCGGCCGACCCGCAGTCCGGGCCGTGCGGGCCGCCGTGGCGCGGCGCGCCTGGCGCGATCTCGCCGTCGTGCTGTCGTTCGGCGTCGTGCTCGGCGTCATGAACTTCTCGATCTACCAGTCGTTCGCCCGGATTCCGCTCGGCGTCGCGGTGACGATCGAGTTCCTCGGCCCGCTCGCCGTCGCGGTCGCCTCGTCACGGCGGCCGCTGGATCTCGCCTGGATCGTGCTCGCGGCGGGCGGCGTGCTGCTGCTGACCGACGGCGGCGCGGGGCGGGCCGTGCACGGCGGCCGGGCGGGGCCGGTGCTCGGCCTGAGCACGGAGGCTGCCGGGGTGGCCTTCGCCCTCGTCGCCGCCGCCTGCTGGGCCTGCTACATCCTGCTCAGCCGGGCCACCGGACGCCGGTTCGGCGGCTCCTCGGGCCTGGTCATCGCCATGGTCGTCGCGGCCGTGCTGGTGAGCGGACCGGCGCTCGCCACGGCCGGGCCGGAGCTTCGCCGACCCGCCGTGATCGCCACGGGCCTCGCAATCGGCCTGCTCTCGTCCGTCATCCCTTACCGCCTCGAGCTGGAGGCGCTGCGGCGGGTGCCGGCTCGCGTGTTCGGCATCTGGATGAGCCTGGAGCCGGCCGTGGCGGCGCTGATCGGGCTGGCGCTGCTCGGCGAGTCGCTGCTGGCCCGGCAGTGGCTGGCGATAGCCCTGGTCATCGTCGCCTGCGCGGGCGCCGCCCGGCACAGCTCCGGCTGACGCAGCCGACCACACCACCGGCCGCGCTACAGTGCTTCCTACCATGGAACGCGCCCCCGCCGCCCGGACAACCCCGGTCGCACCCTGGTCGCGGCTGCTGGCGGATGCGCTGCTGGCACCGACGCCGCGGGCGCTGCGCCGCTGGGCGGCGGCCGGACTGATCACGTCCGTGCTCATCATCCTGACGGGCGCTGCGGTCCGGCTCAGCCAGTCCGGCCTCGGCTGCCCGGACTGGCCCGACTGCACCGCCACTAGCCTGGCGGCGAGCGGCACGACCGGCGACCCGCTGATCCACCGCTGGGTGGAGTTCGGCAACCGGCTCATGACGGTGGCGATCTTCGTGGTGGCCGTCGGGGTGTTCGTCGCCGCGTGGCGGTACAAGCACCACGGTCGCCGTCGCCGCGATCTGGTCTGGCTGGCGGCCGCCCAGCCGGCCGGGATCGTCGCCCAGGCCGTGCTCGGCGGCCTCGTCGTGCTCACCAAGCTGAACCCCGCGCTGGTCTCGGCGCACTTCCTGGCGTCGGTGGCCCTGGTCGCGGCGACCGTCGGGCTGTACGTGCGGTGCCAGGAGCGCGAGGGCCCGGCCCGGCCCCTCGTGCCGCGACCGGTCCGGCTGATCGCGTTCGCCGTGGTCGGCGCCGTCGCGCTCATGATGGCGGCGGGCACCGTCGTGACCGGCACGGGCCCGCTGGCCGGCGCGCGCGGCGTGGCCCGCTATCACCTGCCGCTCGAGGGCGTCACGCAGCTGCACGCCGACATCGGGTGGCTGCTCGGCGGGCTCGTGGTGGCGCTACTGCTCGGCCTGCGGCTGGGCGGCGCCCCGCACCGCGCGGTGCGGCTCGGGTGGCTGCTCGGCGGGCTCGTCGCGATACAGGGCGCGATCGGCTACGCACAGTACTTCTCCGGGCTGCCGGCCGGCCTTGTGTGGGTGCACGTCGCGGGGTCCGTCACCATCTGGCTCGCGGCCCTGTTCCTGCCGTACACGCTGCGCGACCGCGGCGCGCAGCCTGCCGAGCTGCGGTCCGGACCGCTGGCGGAGCACGGCGCCGACGCCGGCGTGCCGCGCTGATCTTCCCGCCCGGCGGGGCGTCGCGATACGTTGTCGGCCATGTCGACGGCACTGATCAACGGGGTCACGCTCAGCTATTCGGACACCGGCGGTGACGGTGAGCCGGTGGTCCTCAGCCACGGCTACCTCATGGACTCGACCATGTTCGATCCCCAGGTCGCGGCCCTGAGCCCGGAATACCGGGTGATCACCTGGGATCAGCGCGGCTTCGGCGGCAGCCGCGCGAGCGGCCCGTTCACCTTCTGGGACTCCGCGCGGGACCTCCTCGGACTGCTTGACCACCTCGGCGTCGACCACGCGGTGCTGGGCGGCATGTCCCAGGGCGGGTTCGTCAGCCTGCGTGCCACGCTGCTCGCACCGCGGCGGGTTCGCGCCCTCGTGCTCATCGACACCCAAGCCGGCCTGGAGGACCCGGCGCTCGCGCCCGCCTACGAGCAGCTGGAGCAGACCTGGCTGGAGCAGGGCCCGGCGCCGGTCCAGGACATCGTCGCGTCGATCATCCTCGGCCCGCCGGACGGTCCCGCTGACCACGCACCCTGGTTCGCCAAGTGGGCGGCCGCCGACCGCGAGGAACTTCGGCTGGCGTTCCGCTGCCTGATGGACCGGGACGACGTCACGCCGTCGCTCGGCGAGATCGACTGCCCGGCGCTCATCCTGCACGGCACCGCGGACGCCGCCATCCCGGTGGCGAAGGCGGAGGCGGTGCAGGCCGGGCTCGCCGGACCGGCCGAGCTCGTGCTCGTCGACGGCGGCACGCACGCCGCTAATCTCAGCCACCCCGACCAGGTAAACGTCGCTCTCCTGGAGTTCCTCCGCGCGCTGCCGTAGCCAGGTCGCCGTAGCACGGCCGTGTCCCGGCGGAACCCTGGAGTTAACCAGCGTCAGGCACAGTTGGCCGGGGGGCGGCAGGGATAGGGTCGAGGCGGTAGCGGCGTCCGGGGTGAGAGGGATATACGTCAGCGTGAGTAGCGACATGCGTGCCGGGGCCGACGGGCCCGCCCTGGACTGGTCGGCCGCGGACGCCCGAGCCGTGGATCTCATCCGCGTCCTGGCCATGGACGCCGTGGAGCAGGCAGGCTCCGGTCACCCCGGCACCGCGATGAGCCTGGCTCCCGCCGCCTACCTGCTCTTTCAGAAGGTCATGCGGCACGACCCCGCGGACCCTGCGTGGCTGGGCCGCGACCGCTTCGTGCTGTCCTGCGGGCACTCCAGCCTGACCCTCTACCTTCAGCTCTACCTGGCCGGCTACGGCGTCACGCTCGATGACATCCGGCGGTATCGCACCTGGGGCAGCATCACCCCTGGCCACCCCGAGCACGGGCTGACGCCGGGCGTCGAGACAACCACCGGACCACTCGGCCAGGGCATCGCGAACGCGGTCGGCATGGCGATGGCCGCGCGGCGCGAGCGAGGCCTGCTCGATCCGGACGCGCCGGCCGGGACCAGCCCGTTCGACCACCACGTGTTCGCGATCATGTCCGACGGCGACATCGAGGAGGGCATCAGCCACGAGGCGTGCTCACTCGCCGGTCACCAGCAGCTCGGCAGCCTCGTGGTCATCTACGACGACAACACCATCTCGATCGAGGACGACACGAACATCGCCAAGTCCGAGGACGTGTGCGCTCGCTACCGGGCGTACGGCTGGCACGTGCAGCGGGTCAGCTTTCGCGGCGACGATGGCGGGGTCAGCTCGGGTGGCCAGCCCCGGAACACCCCCCGCGGGTACCACGAAGACGTGCAGGCTCTGTACGACGCGCTGCTGACAGCCCGTGCGCACACCGCGGCGCCGTCGCTGATCTCGCTGCGGACCATCATCGGGTGGCCGGCGCCGACCAAACAGGACACCGGCGCCGCGCACGGATCCGCGCTCGGCGCGGTCGAGGTGGCAGCGACCAAAGAGATCCTCGGCTTCGACCCGGCCGTCAGCTTTCCGGCCGAGCAGCAGACCGTGACGCACGCCCGCGCGGTCGGCGAGCGCGGCCGGCAGGCGCACGCGGCCTGGGACACCGGATTCGCCGCGTGGTCGGCCGCGCACCCGGAGCAGCGCCGGCTGCTTGACCGGCTGGCGCGCCGCGACCTGCCGGATGGCTGGGCCGCAGTACTACCGGCGTTCCCCCCCGACGCAGCGGGGATGGCAACCAGGAAAGCCTCGGGTGCGGTGCTCAGCGCGGTCGCCCCCGTCCTCCCCGAGCTGTGGGGCGGCTCAGCCGACCTGGCTGGCAGCAACGACACCACCATGAAAGGCGAGCCGTCCTTCATCCCGCGGGTGCACCAGACCAGGATGTTCCCCGGCGATGCCTACGGCCGGACGCTGCACTTCGGCATCCGTGAGCACGCCATGGGTGCCGTACTCAACGGCATCGCCCTGCACGGGCTGACCAGACCGTACGGCGGAACGTTCCTGGTGTTCAGCGACTACATGCGGCCTGCGGTCCGGCTCGCGGCGCTGATGCAGCAGCCGGTCACGTTCATCTGGACACACGATTCCATCGGACTCGGCGAGGACGGGCCGACGCACCAGCCGGTCGAGCACCTGTGGGCGCTGCGCGCGATCCCTGGCCTCGCAGTGGTGCGGCCCGGCGACGCAAACGAGACCGCGGTCGCCTGGCGCACGATCCTGGACGGAGCCCGGCCAGCCGGGCTCTGCCTCACCCGGCAGGAGCTACCGGTGCTCGACCGCTCCGCCGACGGCCCCGGCCTCGCCAGCGCCGAGGGCACCGCGCATGGCGGCTACGTGCTGGCCGAGGCCGAGGGCGGGACGCCGGAGGTTATCCTGATCGCAACGGGTAGTGAGGTGCAGATCGCGCTCGCCGCCCGTGCGCTGCTAGCTGCCAGCCAGGTCACGGCGAGGGTGGTGTCCATGCCTTGCCTGGAGTGGTTCGCCGAACAGGACGACGCTTACCGGGAGCAGGTGCTGCCGGCGTCAGTCAGGGCGCGGGTCAGCATCGAGGCCGGGCTCACTCTGGGCTGGCGCGAGTACGTGGGCGACGCGGGGGTGAGCGTGGGCCTGGACCATTTCGGTGCCTCGGCCGACTACCACAAGCTATACGCGGAGTTCGGCATCACCGCAGAACGAGCCGCGCAGGCGGCACTGACCAGCCTGGCCGCTGCGGGCGGGCGGCCGGTACGGAGCTAGGAAACCGCGCACGAGGGCAGGAGCGATGACATGACGACCAAGACCGATACCCTCGCCCAGCTCACGGAGATGGGCGTGTCGATCTGGCTCGACGACATATCCCGGGAGCGGCTCACCACAGGGAACCTAGCGTCGCTGGTGCGGGACATGCACGTTCGCGGCGTGACCTCGAACCCGACCATCTTCGCCAAGGCACTTTCGAGCGGCACCGCGTATGCAGGGCAGGTTGCCGACCTCGCGGTCCGCGGCGTCGACGTCGGCGAAGCCTCCCGGCTGATCACCACGTACGACATCCGGTGGGCGTGCGACGTGCTGCGGTCGGTGTATGACGCCAGCGAGGGCGTCGACGGACGCGTGTCCATCGAGGTCGACCCGCGGCTGGCCCGCGAGACGCGGAAGACGGTCGCGGAGGCGCGGGCGCTGTGGTGGACGGTAGACCGGCCCAACCTCTTCATCAAGATCCCGGCTACCACCGAGGGACTGCCGGCCATCACCCAGTGCCTGTCAGAAGGCATCAGCGTCAACGTGACGCTGATCTTCGCGCTGCAGCGGTACAGCGAGGTCATCGACGCCTTCATGGCCGGGCTGGAGGCCGCCTCCGATGCCGACGTGGCGACGCTCGGATCGGTCGCGTCGTTCTTCGTCAGCCGGGTGGACACCGAGGTGGACGACCGGCTGGACAAGATCGGCACGCCGGAGGCGCGCGCGCTGCGCGGCACCGCGGCGCTCGCGAACGCGAGGCTCGCCTACGAGCTCTACGAGGAGAAGTTCGCCACGCCGCGCTGGGACGCGCTCGCCTCGCGCGGCGCGCGCCGGCAGCGCCCGCTGTGGGCATCCACCAGCGTCAAGGACCCGTCCTTCGCCGACACCAAGTACGTTACCGAGCTGGCCGCGCCGGGCACCGTCAACACCATGCCCGAGGCGACTATCCACGCAACCGCCAACCACGGCAAGCTGCACGGCAACGCGATCGCCGGCACCTACGACCAGTCGCGTGAGGTATTCCGGCAGCTTGACGCGCTCGGCGTGCACTACGACGACGTCGTGACCGTACTCGAGAACCAGGGCGTGCAGAAGTTCGAAGTGTCCTGGCAGGAGCTGCTGGACACCATCAGCCGGGAGATGGCCGCGGGCGGCAGCACGACATGAGGCCCAATCCGCTGCGCGATCCGCGCGACCGGCGCATCCCCCGGCTGGCCGGCCCGTGCGTGCTCGTCCTGTTCGGCGTCACCGGCGACCTGGCGACCAAGAAGCTGCTGCCGGCCATCTACGACCTGGCCAACCGAGGCCTGCTGCCACCGGGCTTCTCGCTGGTCGGCTTCGCGCGCCGGGACTGGGCCGACCCTGAGTTCGTGCAGATCACGCACGACGCGGTCAAGGCGCACGCACGCACGCCGTTCCGTGAGGACGTGTGGAGTCAGCTTGCCGAGGGCATTCGGTTCGTGTCCGGCGAGTTCGGCGATGACGCGGCGTTCGATCAGCTCGCGCTGACGGTGGCCGAGCTGGATGCCGAGCGCGGCACCGGCGGCAACTACGCCTTCTACCTGTCGATACCGCCCAACGCGTTTCCGGTGGTCGTGCGGCAGCTCAAGCGGTCCGGCCTGTCCCAGCCATCCCCATCGGAGCCGGGTCATCCGTGGCGACGGGTGGTCATCGAGAAGCCGTTCGGTCATGACCTCGCGAGTGCGCGAGAGCTGAACGCGATGCTCGACGCGGTCTTCCCGCCGTCCGCGGTGTTCCGGATCGATCACTACCTGGGCAAGGAGACGGTGCAGAACCTGCTGGCCATGCGCTTCTCCAACACGCTGTTCGAGCCGATCTGGAACCGCGGCTACGTCGACCACGTGCAGATCACCATGGCCGAGGACATCGGCATCGGCGGCCGGGCGGGCTACTACGACGGTATCGGCGCGGCGCGGGACGTGATCCAGAACCACCTGCTGCAGCTGCTCGCGCTCACCGCGATGGAGGAGCCGCTGTCGTTCGCGGCCGAGGCACTGCGCGCGGAGAAGGAAAAGGTGCTCGCCGCGGTCCAGATTCCGGCTGACCTGGCGGCCGGAACTGCGCGCGGTCAGTACGGGGCGGGCTGGCAGGGCGGCATCCCGGTCCGCGGATTCCTCGACGAGAACGGCATCCCGGCCGATTCGGCTACCGAGACCTACGCGGCACTGCGGCTGACCATCGACAACCGGCGGTGGGCCGGCGTGCCGTTCTACCTGCGCACGGGGAAGCGGCTGCCGACCAGGATGACGGAAATCGCGGTCATCTTCCAGCGCGCTCCGCACCTCCCGTTCGACGCCACCGACACCCGTGAGCTCGGCCAGAACGCGCTGGTCATCCGCGTGCAGCCGGACGAGGGAATCACCCTGAGGTTCGGCTCCAAGGTGCCGGGGTCGGCCATGGAGGTGCGGGACGTCAACATGGATTTCGCCTACGGCGAGTCGTTCACGGAGTCGAGCCCCGAAGCCTACGAGCGCTTGCTGCTGGACGTCCTTATCGGCGACCCGCCGCTGTTCCCCCGGCAGGAGGAGGTCGAATTGTCCTGGAAGATCCTCGACCCGATCGAGGATTTCTGGGCCAACCATGACAAGCCGGAGCAGTACCCGGCCGGGACGGCGGGCCCGGAGAGCGCCGACGCGCTGCTCGCCAGGGACGGCCGGGCCTGGCGTCGGCTGTAGCTCCACCGCATAGTGTCGTAGCGAGGATGGACGTATGTTGACCGACCTGACGGACACCACGTGCACGGACATTCGTGCCGCACTCGCCAGGGCTCAGGGCCAGCTAGGCGGGCCGGCCACGGGTGTTGTGCTCAACCTCATCATCGTGACGGATGAGTCCGGGCAGCACGATGCGGTGCGGGCGGCCAGTCAGGCCGGCCGCGAGCACCCGTGCCGGGTGCTCGGCGTGATCGCCAGAGACTCGCAGACCACGTCCCGGCTCGACGCCGAGATCCGATCGGGCGAGGGCACGCCCGGCCAGACCGTGCTGCTGCGGCTGTACGGGCCGATGAGCGAGCACGCCGACTCGGTGATCATGCCGCTGCTGGTCCCTGATACCCCGGTGGTGACCTGGTGGCACGGGTCGATCCCGGCGGTGCCGTCGGCGCAGCCGCTCGGCGTGCTGGCGCAGCGCCGGATCACCGACGCGGCGCGAGCCAAGGCACCGGCCGCCGCGCTGGCCGCGCTGAGTGCGGGCTACCAGCCCGGTGACACCGACTTCAGCTGGACCCGGGCCACGCCCTGGCGGACGCTGCTCGCGGCGACCGTGGACCAGGAGCAGTGCACGATCACCGGCGGCGTAGTCGCCGCGGAAGAGCACAACCCGACCGCCGACCTGCTCACGGCCTGGCTCCAGGGCAAGCTGCACGCCCCGTTCAGCCGGGACACGTCGGCCGGTCCCGGCATCACCGAGGTTACGCTCCGCACCGACGCCGGAGACGTCGTCATCAGCCGGCCAGACGGCCGGGTGGCGACGCTGTCCCGGCCCGGTCAGCCGGACCGGCACGTGGCGCTGCACCGGCGGGACATCGCTGACCTGCTCGCCGAGGAGCTGCGCCGGCTGGATCCGGACGAGGTCTACGGCGAGGCGCTGGCGCTCGTGGCGGGCATCCCGGCCGGCGTGGGGTAACGCCGCCCGGTCGATTCGGCACGGCCCGCGCCCCGCACGTTCTGCGCGGCAATCGCGGCCTCCGGCCAATTAAGATCGCTTTTGTGCCACCGCAGTCAGGCGAGCCGGCCGATCATGTCGTCATTTGCGGCGCCAACGCCCTGACCGTACGGATGGCGGAGGAACTGACGGTCCGCTACGGGTTAGCCGTGACGGCCATCGTGCCGTCGGCCGCCGACCGGCACGCCGCCAGGCTGACCACCATGCCGGGGATACGCGTTCTGGAACGGGCCGTACTCGACACCGAAGCGTTGCTGGCCGCCGGGCTGCCGACCGCGCGCGGCCTCGCCATCCTGCACGAGGACGACCTCGGCAACTTCCACGCGGCGCTGCGCGCGCAGGAGCTCAGCCCCCAGCTCCGCCTCGTGATCGCGATCTTCAACGTGGGGCTGGGCGTGCGGATCCGTAGCTTCTTCGCCGATTGCGCCGTGCTGTCACAGGCCCGGACGGCAGCTCCTTCGCTGGTGGCGGCAGCCCTCGGCGAGCCGGCTCCCAGCCACGTCCGAATGGCGGGCCAGACGATGTACGTGGCCAGGCGCGAGCACGTGGGCGCCGGCAAGATTGTCTGTGGCCTCGCCGAGGATATCGACGCGCAGGCACCAAGCCTGCGCCCCCCGGACGACGCGACATCCGGCGTCGTGCTCGCCGTCGCCGACGGCACGCCGCGTAATCCGCTCTCCAGGCGCGGCCGGCGCCGACTCGGCGCCCCCCTGCGGCTGCTGCGCCGCATGTTCGGCACGCAGATTGGGGTGATCTTCGCCGGCCTGATCGCCGTGCTCATTGTCGGCTTCGTGCTGCTGGCCATCGCCGCGAAGGTGTCATTAGCCAACGCGATCTACCTGACCATGATGGATACAACCGGGGACGCGGTCCCTCAGATCGGCATCCCCTGGTCAGACAAGCTAGCCCAGATCCTGCTGACCTTCGACAGCCTGGCCTTCCTGCCCGTGGTCACGGCGGCATTCGTGCGGTCGCGACTGCCGGGTATCGCCGACCGCGACCAGCCGCCGGTGTCCGGTCATGTGATCGTCGCGGGGCTGGGGACCGTCGGCACGCGCGTCGTCGGTCAGCTCCACGATCTCGGCCTGGAGGTCGTCGCCATCGACAAGAGCCCGGACGCTACCGGCCTCCCGTTGGCGCGCCGGCTCGGCGTACGGATCGTCATCGGCGAGGCACATCGCGACGAGACACTGCGGGCGGCCGGCGTCACGACCTGCCGCGCCCTGGTCTCCGTCACCGACAGCGACGTCGCGAACCTGGAGACCGCTCTCAACGCCAGGGCGCTCGCGGCTGAGCCGCGGATCGTGGTGCGGCTCTATGACGACGACCTGGCCGCGCGGGTGCAGGCGCATATCAGTAACACCGTGTCGCGGTCAACCTCCTACCTCGCCGCGCCGGAGTTCGCTGCCGCCGTGCTTGACCATCAGGTACTGCGCACGATCGCCGTGGGCAGGCACGTGCTGCTGCTCGCCGACGTGGCCGCCGACGACGACACCGCGCTGGCCGGCGAGCCGATCTCCGCGCTGCACCGGCCTGGTCTGCTCCGGGTGATTGCGCTGCGCCAGTCCGGCAGCCCGGCGGTCGACTGGTCACCGTCGCCGGACTATGTGATTCGCGCGGGGGACCAGATCATGGTCATCGCCACCAGGGCCGGCTTGTCCGGGTTGCTGCGCCGCGATGACCCGGCTAGGGCGCGACCAGAGGAGCCCGCCGCGCCTTAGCCGCGGCGGTGCTGGCCGGAAACTCACATTGGCAGATAGTTAACTGTCCTACGGAAAGGGGACTCCACAAAATCTGATGATCGAGTTACGCTCAGGGCAGATCTTCCAGGTGGTTCTGCTGAGCCAGGTGTGAAGACCCAGAAAGGTCCGCGAGTGGCCATGGTGATACCGGCACCTGTCATCGGCAGGACGTCACCAGCCGGGTTAACCCGCCCGGCAGGACGCACCACCGGCCAGCCAGCGCTCGGGGCCTGCGACCATCCGCCACGCCTGCCTTGCCCCAGCAGCGTGCTCGTGCCGGGCAGGCACGCCCCACAGGAGGAGTCATTTGAGCACCACTGATGATGCTCCCGCAGTTGCCACCCAGGGCACCGGCATAGCCGATCCTGCGCCACTCGGGCTCGCTGCGTTCGCGCTGACCACGTTCCTGCTGTCCGCAGTGAACGCTGGGTGGGCGAACAACACCTCAGGCCTGGACTGGCTCGGCTATGCCCTTGCGTATGGCGGCCTGGCCCAGCTGCTGGCGGGCATGTGGGAGTTCAGAAACAGGAACGTGTTTGGCTCGACGGCCTTCTCGACCTACGGCGCATTCTGGATCGGGCTCGCACTGTGGCTGCTGCTGGCCCACGCGTCGTCGACGGACAAGGACCTGGGCTGGATCCTGCTGGCCTTCGCGATCTTCAACACGTACATGCTGATCTTCAGCACGCAGCTCAACGTCGCCGTGTTCGGGGTCTTCCTTACCCTGGAGTTGACCGAGATCTTCCTGTTCATCGGCGCGTTCGCGGCGAACACGACGATGCTCAAGGTCGGCGGCTACATCGGCGTCATCACCGCGCTCGTGGCCTGGTACGCCTCGGCCGCAGGCGTCATCAACGGCATGAAGGGCAGGACCGTCGTGCCGGTCGGCAAGCCGCTGTTCAACCTGTAGCCCCTGCGGGAGAGCGACTGCACGCCGGAGCCCGGGACCAGGCGGTCCCGGGCTCTGGCGTGCGGTTGGTCACACTGTGTGCGGGTCGCTCCACCGGCCTGCCCCGATAGCGTGGAGGAATGGATCTCCGGGAACGTCACCAGCTGGACACGACCGCGACCATGACGAGGGTCCGGGCCAGGGCGAGGCTATGGCGGTCCATTCTCGCGCTGATCCTCGCCGTTGCGGGCGGGGTCGCGGCCGAGTTCTGGGGCCTCAACGGCTACCGTACCTGGCACTCGTCGGACCACGTGCAGAAGCTCGTCTGGCTCTGCGGCCTCGTGGCGTTCCTTGTCTTCGGCCTGACGGCCGCGGTTGGGCTCTCCGCCCGAGCGCGGTCAGGCCTCCAGCCACTGGTCGGCCAGGCGCACGCCGGCATCGTCCGGTACGTCTTGCTGCTGGCCGGGGTCTTCGCCATCGTCACGATCACGCTGTACCTACTCGGCGTCAAACCGGACAAGCTCCTCGTGGGCGGCGCCGTCACCGGAGTGCTCCTCGGCATCGCCGCGCAGCAGTCACTGGGCAATCTGTTTGCCGGACTGGTGCTGCTGTTCTCCAGCCCGTTCCGGGTGGGCGATCACGTCCGCTTCCGGGCGGGCGCGCTATCGGGCGAAATCGAAGGGGTGGTGACCGACCTGAGCCTGGCCTACGTGCGGCTGCAGACAGCCCAGGGGCAGATGCTGCTACCGAACGCCCAGGCGCTCGCGGCGGCGGTGCTGCTGATCCCCGACCGACCTGGAGCCGACTCGGCCGTCCCCGGTGCCATCCAGGCCGACAGGGTCCCCGATGCCATCCAGGCCGACAGGGTCAGCGGGGCCGGCCCTGCGCAGCCGACCGGTGGCGGCGCCGGGGCCAGCGAGCCGGTGGTCTGAGGCGAACCAGGGTGACCTTGCACCCAGCACATCGCCGGGCACCGGGCTGCTGGTCGCTGTCCCCGAGTGTGGCGAGCTAGTGGTTGGCGTCGAATTTGGCGATAACGTTCGCCGGAATGCGCCCCCGGTCGCTCACTTCCATTCCATTGTGCTTCGCCCAGGCGCGGATTTCGGCGCTGCGCTGACGATGAGCCGTCGTTCGCCGCTTCGGCCTGCTCGCCCGGCTGCTGAGCTTCCGGGCCCGCTCCGCGAAGCGGCCGACAACTTCGTCGAACTTCTGGCTGTGCCGCTCGCACAGGTCGATCTCATAATCCCGGCCGTCCAGGCTGAACGCACGAGTCATGTGTTCGCCTTCGGGAATCTCTTTTGAGTCGTAGTCGCACGCGAACGTGACTGAGATCTTCTGAGCCACTTGCGGATCCCCCTTCCCCCGCGAATCTATGCCCAGCCCAAGGGGCCTGTAACGGCGGTGGCACCAAGGTCCGCGCTAGCAGATTCATAACCTGGCCCGGTCCAGGCCATCGCCGTCACTTCAGCCAGCATAATGCCGGTGAACTGCGGATTGGCCGGCCACATCGGGCTCGGAAGAGGCGGCAACCCCACGTCCGGCGACCGCGACGGGCGGGAGCATTCCGGTGCGGCAAGAGGCGGGGGACGCAATCGTAGCGGCGTCCGCCGGGCGATTTCAGCGCAGCGCGCTGAGTGGCCGCTCAGCGGCTAACGGTATCGATAGTCGGCGCCGTAGGAATAGGCGTCCGCTGGCGCCGGTGCCTCCGCATAGGGGTCGGCTGGCGAAACTGCCCGTCGATCGGCCGGATAACCTCCGGCCGCCATGTCCCCTTCATAGCCGCTCGCCGGGGGTGGATTGTCATTCGGGTAGGACCCTCCCCGGTCGGCTGCATACGGGGGCGCAAAGCGCTCGTCGCCGTAACCAGCGCCGGGCCGGAAGGCCTGGCGATCGTAGCCGCCGGACGGATAGCCAGGATCGGCGGCGGCCCAGCGCTCGTCCCGGTAACCTGCGTGCTCCCCCGTCAGGAAGTCCGCTTCGACCCCGTAGCCGCCAGCCCCGTAGCCGCCGGGCCCGTGGCCGGACGACTCGTATCCGCCCGGGTGGCCACTGTCTGCGGCGTACTGGTCCCGTTCGTAGCCGACCGGATAGTCGCGAGTCCCGTAGTCTTCGCCGCCCTGCCCAGCCGCGTCGTAGCCGCCCCCGCGGTACCGCTCGTCGCCACGGTCCTGGCCACCGTACTCGGCCGGGCCTGTGGCGCCGTAGCCAGCCGGGCCGAAGTCAGCATCGGGGCGGTCGGCCGGGTGGCCCTGGCCGGGGTGCCCGTATCCAGCCGGTCCGTAGTCGGCGGGCCCGCGCTCGCCGCGCCCGTAGTCGGCCTCGTACTGCGACCGGCCGTAGCCGGCGGCATAGTCCCCGGCCGGGTAGCTGTCGGGCGGGTACGCTGCACCTTCCCCGGCTTGCTCGTCGCCGCCAGGTCCGTAGTACCAGTCCGATTCCGACCCTCGCTGGTCACCTCGCTGGGAGGTGGGGACGGGCGCGCGCCCGCGTCCCTGCGGCGCCGGACCGCGCTCCAGGATCTCGATCATCCGGCTCAGGTCGGCCATGGGCAGCCGGAAGGTTCCCGTGCACATTCCCGCCTGCCAGATGCTGAAGACCGCGACCCCGGTGTCGGCGTACCAGCTCAGTCGCATGCTCCGGGAGTTGCCCCTGACGTCGAAGAAGACCTCGCCGAGGCGAGGCAGCGGCGCTGCATCGGACACGGACATGAAGCTTATCGTGGCCTGAAGCATGCGATCTGTCCAGTTAATGATCACTTAGTGTGACCCGCCACACGCTCCGCAGAGCGGGCGGGCCAGGCAGATTCGTGATCCGGGCTGCGCGGCTGCGGGGACAGATGGCATGATTGTCCGGCGCGCGCCCGGCGGCTCTGTATACCACGCCCGGCACGCAGGAAGCACCCGTCGGGAACATCAGGTCAGCGCGGCGCGTTGCATGATGCGACGGGGCAATTGTCGTAGCGCGCGAGAAATCTTCGTCTGGCTAGACCCTACCGCGCCCGGCGGGTCCGCTGAACGATGACGGGCGGCGAGCGTAGCAAGGCACGGATGACCGCACTACCTGTTGTGACCATACGAATCTGCATGTTTGACCGACTACGTGGGACTTACGTGCCGTGGTCGCCGACGACCACGGCCAGCTGGCTGAGGAGAGCTATTCATGTCTGAGGTACGCCGTCAAGCTGCCCTGCTGCAACGGCCGAACTGGGGCTGGCAAGACGAGGCTGCGTGCCGGGGCCGGGACGTGGTGCTTTTCTTCGGGCCGGACGGGGAGCGCCAGCCGGAGCGAGAGATCCGCGAGCGCAAGGCCAAGGCTGTCTGCGGCGCCTGCCCGGTCCGGGCCGAGTGCCTGACCTACGCCGTCAGCAGGCCGGAGAAGTACGGCACCTGGGGCGGCCTGAACGAGGACGAGCGCTCCTCGGAGCGCCGTCGGCGGATGCGGCGCGCGAACGCCGCCTGATCAGAGCATCCCGCCATGGTGTGCGCTAGCTGCCGGACCCAGCGCCATGAGGAGTGCCGGGGGGGCACCTGGTGCGACTGCCAGCACCAGCCGCCCACTCGGCCCACCGAGGAGCGGCTGGGCTGGATCAGGCAGGGCTAGCGCCCGCGCCGCCAGACCGGAGTGAGACCCGCCTCGTGATCGCCGATCTGCCGGCTCTCCTGTGACTTGTCTCACAAGGGGCCCCGCGGTCCTCGGAACATTCTGGCCCGACCCGATAGGCTGCCAGAGCGAGTCGACCGCCGCGAGGAGGACCTCAGCGAGATGGAGAGGCTAGCCGCGCAAGCCGCTGCTGCGCTGGCAGGCGCGCCCGCCGACGACGTCATCGCGTGGGCGGCGAGCACGTTCGGCCGGCGGATCTGCATCACCTCCTCCATGACCGACGCGGTCCTCGTCAACCTCGTGTCCAAGCACCTGCCCGGCATTGACGTGCTCTTCCTGGACACCGGCTACCACTTCCCGGAGACGCTGGGGACGCGCGACGCGGTCTCCGCCGTGTATCCGGTCAACGTGATCAACGTGACCCCGCCGACGACGGTCGCCGAGCAGGACGCCGAGCTGGGTCCGCGCCTGTACAGCCGGAACCCCGATCTGTGCTGTTATCTGCGCAAGGTCGTGCCGCTCGAGGAGGCGCTCGGCCCCTACGACGCCTGGTTCACCGGGATCCGCCGCGAGGAGACCGAGGCACGCAGCGACACCCGGGCGGTCGAGTGGGACGCCAGGCGCGAGATGGTCAAGGTCAATCCCCTGGTCGAGTGGACCCAGCAGCAGGTCGACGACTACGTCGCCGCCAACAACATCCTCATCAACCCGCTCGTCTTCGACGGTTACCCCTCTATCGGCTGCCGGACCTGCACGTCGCGCGTCGCCGACGGCGCCGACCCCCGCAGCGGGCGATGGGCGGGCTCGGCCAAGAGCGAGTGCGGGATCCACACCTGAGTCTGCGAGCCTGGCTGGCCGACGGCCGGGCTAGGGTCGCACCATGACAACTGCC
Source organism: Streptosporangiaceae bacterium (assembly GCA_030038295.1). GTDB lineage: Bacteria > Actinomycetota > Actinomycetes > Streptosporangiales > Streptosporangiaceae > JAJYUU01. Next base: position 41,925 of record JASHPF010000216.1, on the reverse strand, counting down.
AGCGGACGCGTCACCCACGAGGTACGCAACCAGGTCCCGCCGCTCGCCGGCTATGACGTCGCCGCCGACCCGGCGCTCGTCGCCGGCCTGCACCGCGAGGGCGGCGGCTGGGCCGAGCAGGAGCTGCACGAGCTGGGCACGCTGGCCGGCGCCGCCGCTACCGAGGAGCACGCTCGGCTGGCGAACGTCCATAAGCCGGTGCTGCGCACCCACGACTCCCGCGGCTACCGCATCGACGAGGTCGAGTTCCACCCCTCCTGGCACTATCTGATGGGTGTCGCGGCCAGCCACGGCCTGCACGCCACGCCGTGGGCCGACGACCGGCCGGGCGCGCACGTGGCCAGGGCGGCCAAGTTCCTGGTCTGGACGCAGGCCGAAGCTGGCCATGGCTGCCCGATCTCGATGACTTATGCCTCCGTGCCGGCCTTGCGGCACGCGCCCGAACTCGCCGCGACCTACGAACCGCTGCTGACCGCGCCGGTCTACGATCCCGGCCTGCGTGTCCCGCTGGCGAAGGCCGGGCTGCTGGCGGGCATGGCCATGACGGAAAAGCAGGGCGGCTCGGATGTCCGGGCGAACACCACGACCGCGACCCTGTCGGCCGACGGCAGCTACGTGCTGACGGGGCACAAGTGGTTCTGCTCGGCGCCCATGAGCGACCTGTTCCTCGTGCTCGCCCAGGCCCCCGAGGGCCTGACCTGCTTCCTGCTGCCTCGGGTGCTGCCCGACGGGAGCCGCAATGCCGTGCACCTCCAGCGGCTCAAGGACAAGCTCGGCAACACGTCCAACGCCTCCGGCGAGGTCGAGTACGACGGCGCCGTCGCCTGGCGGGTCGGCGAGCCAGGCCGCGGCGTGCCAACCATCATCACGATGGTCAGCGCGACCCGGCTCGACTGCGTGCTGGGCAGCGCAGCGGCGATCCGCCAGGCTGCCGTGACGGCCGCCGACTACACCAGCAAGCGCCGGTCCTTCGGCGCGGTCCTGATCGACCACGCGGCGATGACCAGCGTGGTCGCCGACCTCGTGCTCGAATCCGAGGCCGCGACCACGCTGGCCATGCGGCTGGCGGGCGCCGCCGACCGCGCCGCCCGCGGGGACACCACCGAGGCGACACTGCTGCGCGTCGCGTTGCCGGCCGCCAAGTACTGGGTCTGCAAGCGCACCCCGCTGATCGCCGCGGAGGCACTGGAGTGCCTGGGCGGAAACGGTTACGTGGAGGACTATTCGAGCATGCCCAGGCTGCTCCGCGACGCGCCGCTGAACTCCATCTGGGAGGGCTCGGGCAACGTCGCCGCCCTGGACGTGCTGCGCGCCCTCAGCCGGGAGCCGGCCAGCACCGACGCGCTGCTCGCCGAGATTGACCTGGCGGGTGATCCGGTGGTGGCCGCGGCGGCCGACCGGCTGCGCGCGGAGCTGAAGGCCGCGGCCGCTGAGCGCGATGCGGAGCGCGACGCGCGGCGGCTGGCCGGCCAGATTACCGTCACCCTGCAGGCCGCGCTGCTGGCCAGGCACGCGCCGAGCGCCGTCGCCGACGCCTTCACCAGGACCAGGCTCCAGCCCGCGTCGGGCGGAGCCGGGCCAGCGACGCCATTCGGCAGCCTGCCGCGTGGGCTCGATCTGCCGGCGATCCTGGCTAGGGCTGGCACTGTCTTTACCGGCAGGTAAGGTCTACGAATGCATGTCTGGCCAGGAGCTGCCTACCCGCTCGGCGCCACCTGGGACGGCTCGGGGACGAACTTTGCCCTGTTCTCCGAGGTCGCCGACCGGGTCGAGCTCTGCCTGTTCGACGACGCCGGGACGGAGACCCGGCTCGAGCTGACCGAGGTCGACGGGTTCGTCTGGCACTGTTACCTACCGGGCGTCGGGCCGGGCCAGCGCTACGCGTACCGGGTCGCCGGGCCCTACGAGCCGCGCCGCGGCCACCGCTGCAACGCCGCCAAGCTGCTGCTCGACCCGTACGGGAAGGCCGTTGACGGCATCGTGCGGTGGGACGACGCGCTGCTCGGATACCGGCCGGACGCACCGGACGAGCCGAGCGACACCGACAGTGCGCCGTTCGTGCCCCGCAACGTGGTGATCAACCCGTACTTCGACTGGACCGGTGACCGGCAGCTGCGCACCCCCTATCACCAGACGGTGATCTATGAGGCGCACGTGCGCGGCCTCACCGTGCGCCATCCGCAGGTGCCGCCCGAGCTGCGCGGCACCTACGCGGGGCTGGCCGCGCCGCCCGTGATCGACCACCTGACCAGGCTGGGCATCACCGCGATCGAGCTCATGCCGGTGCACCAGTCGGTGCCCGAGCGCGAACTCGTCGCGCGCGGCCTGACCAACTACTGGGGTTACAACACCATCGGGTTCTTCGCCCCGCACAACGGCTACTCGGGCGCCGCCGAACCGCATGGCCAGGTGGCCGAGTTCAAGTCCATGGTCAAGACGCTGCACGCCGCGGGCATCGAAGTGATCCTCGACGTCGTCTACAACCACACCGCCGAGTCCGGCGCGCGCGGCCCCACGCTCAGCTTCCGCGGCATCGACAACGCCGCCTACTACCGGCTCGACGACCACGACCCCGCCAGCTATCTCGACTACACCGGCTGCGGCAACAGCCTCAACGCGCGGCATCCGCACGCGCTGCAGCTGATCATGGACTCGCTGCGGTACTGGGTCCTGGACATGCACGTCGACGGCTTCCGGTTCGACCTGGCCGCCGCGCTGGCTCGCGAACTACACGAGGTGGACCGGCTGTCGGCGTTTTTCGAGCTAGTCCAGCAGGACCCGGTTGTATCTCAGGTCAAGCTCATCGCCGAGCCGTGGGACGTCGGCGCGGGCGGCTACCAGGTCGGCAAGTTCCCACCGCTGTGGACCGAGTGGAACGGCAAGTACCGGGACACGGTGCGCGATCTGTGGCGCGGCCAGCCGACGCTGCCGGACTTCGCGTCCCGGCTCGCGGGCTCGTCGGACTTGTACGAGACCAGCGCGCGCCGGCCGGTGGCGTCGATCAACTTCGTGACCTGCCACGACGGTTTCACGATGCGCGACCTGGTCAGCTACGACCGCAAGCACAACGAGCCGAACGGCGACGACAACCGCGACGGCAGTGACGACAACAGGTCATGGAACTGCGGCGCCGAGGGACCGACCGATGATCCGGCGATCACCGAACTGCGCGCCAGGCAGGTGCGGAACTTTCTGGTCACGCTGTTCTGCTCGCAGGGCGTGCCGATGCTGCTGGCGGGTGACGAGGTCGGCCGCACGCAGCTCGGCAACAACAACGCTTACTGCCAAGACAATGAGACGTCCTGGATCGACTGGGAGGCCGCCGGCAAGCAGGCGGACCTGCTCGATTTCACCTGCTCGCTGATCGCCCTGCGCCGCGACCACCCCGTGTTCCGGCGGCGCCGGTTCTTCAGCGGCACAGCGCCGGGCAGCACCGGCCGCCGGGACATCACCTGGCTCACGCCGGCGGGCACCGAGATGACCGTGACCGAGTGGGGCTCGCACGCGCGGGCGCTGGCGGTGCTGCTCAACGGCGATGCGATCACCGAGCCGGGACCGCGCGGCGAGGCGATCGTCGACCAGAGCTTCGTGCTGCTGTTCAACGCCGCCGATCAGCCGGTCACTTTCACCCTGCCGGACGCCGGGCCCGCGGCCGCCTGGGACGTCGTTGTCGACACGGCCGGCCACGAGGCTGGCGACGCGCGCCCGGCCGCGAGCAAGCTCACGGTGACCAGCCGAGCCGTCGTCGTGCTGCGCGCGAGCGACGCCCGCTAGCCGGGGCGGCTGCGGCGGGGGTCCGACGCGGTCTGGTTAACTGCTGGCCGTGCGCCAGATCTACCCGGTTCAGGGACCCGACTTTCCGGCCGCCGTGCCGACCGCCGCGGACTATCTCCCGGCCACGGTCGACGAGCTCGCGCGTCTGTACGGGAACGGAGCAGCTGGGGGCGCGACCGGCTCGCCCGGTCGCGGCTGGGTGCGGGCAAACATGGTCGACAGCGTGGACGGCGCCGTCACGCTCGACGGCCGATCCGGCGGGCTATCCGGGCCCGCGGACCGGACCGTCTTCATGATGCTGCGCAGCCTGGCTGATCTCGTCCTGGTCGGCGCCGGGACGGCGAGAACGGAGCACTACCGCCCCGTGCAGGCTACGCAGATCTGGCCACAGCTGCGTCGCGACGGCGCGGCGCTGCCGCCCGTCGCGGTCGTCACGGCGAGCCTCGACCTCTCCGGCTGCGAGCGGCTGCTGTCCGCACCGCCGGGCCCGACGCAGACCATCGTGATCACGACAAGCACGGCGCCGGCCGAGCGCAAGGCCCGTCTCGGCGGCATGGCCCGGATCGTCGAGGCGGGAGCGGACCGGGTGGATATCCGCGAAGCTCTCGGCAAGCTCGCCGGCCTCGGCTACCTGAGCATCCTGGCGGAAGGCGGCCCGAGGCTTCTCGGCCAGCTCGCCGAGGCCGGCCTGCTGGACGAGCTGTGCCTGACCACCAGCCCCGTGCTGGCCGCTGGTTCCGCCGGCCGGATCGTCACCTCACCAGCCCGGCCCGCCGACGCGGCGCGGCCGCGACTGTCGCTCGCGCACGTGCTGACCGACGATGACTTCCTGCTCTGCCGCTACCTCATCCGGTATGACGGCTACGCCACGACCACCTAGCCGAGCCAGCGGAGGACTCGATGCCACTGCACGCCAAGGTCGATGAGACGCACGGGACCGCCGAACTCGACATCAACCCGTTCTGCACAGAGGTCGAGCACGCGGTGCCCCGCCACCAGATCCCCGCTGAGCCCATGCCGCCCGACGTGGCGCTGCAGCTGGTCAGGGACGAGCTGATGCTGGACGGCAACGCCCGGCTCAATCTCGCCACGTTCGTGACGACCTGGATGGAGCCGCAGGCCGAGCAGTTGTTCGCGGAGTGCTTGAGCAAGAACATGATCGACAAGGACGAGTACCCGCAGACCGCCGAGCTGGAGCGGCGATGCGTCAACATACTCGCTCACCTGTGGCACGCCCCCACGGCGCCCGATCCGGAGGCTGCGGCGACAGGCTGCTCGACGACCGGCTCCAGCGAGGCGTGCATGCTGGGCGGGCTGGCGCTGCTGTGGCGCTGGCGGGCGCGGCGCGGCGTGGCCGCACCGGCCGCGCGGCCGAACCTGGTGATGGGCGCGAACGTGCAGGTCTGCTGGGAGAAGTTCTGCCGGTACTGGCAGGTGGAGCCTCGGCTGGTGCCGATGGAAGCCGACCGTCTGCACCTGACCGGCGAGCCGGCCGCGGCACGCTGCGACGACAACACCATCGGAGTGGTCGCCGTGCTGGGCTCCACCATGGACGGGAGCTACGAGCCGGTCGCCGAGATCGCCGCCGCGCTGGACGACCTTGAGCGCCGGACGGGGCTCGACATCCCGGTGCACGTGGATGCAGCGTCGGGCGGGTTCGTGGCCCCGTTCCTGGCGCCCGACCTGTCCTGGGACTTCCGGGTGAGCCGGGTCGCCTCCATCAACTCCTCGGGGCACAAGTTCGGGCTGGTGTACCCGGGCGTCGGCTGGGTCGTCTGGCGGGACGCGGCCGCGCTCCCGGACGACCTGATCTTCCGGGTGAACTACCTCGGTGGCGAGATGCCAACGTTCGCTCTGAACTTCTCGCGGCCAGGCGCCCAGGTGGCAGCGCAGTACTACAACTTCCTGCGGCTGGGATTCGACGGCTATCGCGAGATCCAGCTGACGTGCCAGCGCGTCGCGACGTATCTGGCCGCCAGGATCGCCGCCATGGGCCCGTTCACGCTGCTGTCCGACGGCACCGACCTGCCCGTGCTGGCCTTCCGGCTGACCGATCCGGTCGATTCCGGCTACACCGTGTTTGACCTGTCCGAGCGGCTGCGGCTGCGCGGCTGGCTCGTGCCGGCGTACACCTTCCCGGCCGACCTGCAGGACACCGCCGTGCTGCGGATCGTGGTGCGGAACGGCTTCAGCACCGACATGGCCGACCTGCTCCTCGACGACCTGCGCACGCAGGTAGCAGCGCTCGAGGCGGCGCCGCACCGGCCGATACCGCTGCTGCCCGAGGGCCAGCGCAGCGCCTTCGCCCACTAGCCGTCGCAGCTCAGGGGTTCAGCACGGTCCGAAGCGACAGCCGCGGACGGCGCCGCGGGCCTCGAATCGGGGGGCGTCAGGCTCCGCGCCGCAGGACGGACCCTGGCGTCTGCCGCAGCCGCTCGAGCGCCTCGGCGAGGATGGCAGCGCCGTCGGTGTCGTTGCGGCGCTCCTTCACGTAAGCCAGGTGCGTCTTGTAGGGCTCGGCGTGCGGCGGGGCGGGCGGGTTGGCCTCATCCTGACCGGCTGGCAGGCCACAGCGCGGGCAGTCCCAGAACTCGGGGACCGGGGCGTCGAGGCGAAACTGGGGATGGTCTGATGCTGGTTGCAGCACCAGAACGAGACACGCACCCGAGGTGCGGCTTCGCCCCGCTCCGCTTCACCCATGGGCCCGGCTCCGACCCGGCTGCCGCGAATGGCATTGCCACTGCTCACTGCTCACCCCTCGGTCACGACACGCGAGCCGCAGCCGCGTGGCTGCGGCGCCCACTCACTTGTCCAGGATCCCCAGCGCCACGATGCAGACGAACCAGATGATGCCGGTCACGATCGTGATCCGGTCCAGGTTCCGTTCCACGACGGACGACTGACCGAGCGATGACGAGATGCCGCCGCCGAACAGGTCGGAGAGCCCGCCACCCTTGCCCTTGTGCAGCAGCACAAGCAGCACCATCAGCAGGCTTGTGATGATCAAGATCACAGAGAATGCGACAGTCACTGCGGTTACTCGTCTCCCTCTGTGCGGCGCCGCCCGGTTCCCCGCCGGGGGTCACAGGGAACTCGCCCCCTGCCGGTCACGGTACCGGCAGATCCGGACGAACTCGCTAGGGTCAAGGCTAGCGCCGCCTACTAGTGCCCCGTCGATGTCTGGCTCGGCCATGATCGCGGGCATGGTGTCGGCCTTCACCGACCCGCCATACAGGATACGCATACTGCCGGCCACTGCGTGCCCGTGAACGGCGGAAATCCGGGCCCGGACCGCGGCGCAGACCTCCTGCGCGTCGCCTGGTGTCGCCACCTCGCCGGTGCCGATGGCCCAGACGGGCTCATAGGCGATGACCAGCCTGGCGACCTGCTCGGCCAGCAGACCCGCCAGCCCGCCGTCCAGCTGGCCCAGCGTATACGCCAGCTGACCGCCGTCCTGGCGGACCGCCAGCGGCTCGCCCACGCACAGCAGCGGCGTCATCTCCGCCTGCAGGATGGCCCGGATCTTGGCGTTGATCAGCGCGTCGTCCTCGTGGTGGTACTGCCGCCGCTCGGAGTGCCCGGCCAGCACGAACTCGCAGCCCAGCTTGGCGAGCATGCGGGCGGACACGTCACCGGTGTAGGCCCCGTCGGGATGCGGTGACACGTCCTGCGCCCCGTAGCGCAGCCGGAGCCGGTCGCCGTCGACGAGCGTCTGGACGCTGCGCAGCGCCGTGAAAGGGGGCAGCACCGCGATGTCCGCCGCGGTGAAGTCCCTGTCGACGAGCGCGAAACCCAGCTTCTGGGTCAGCGCGATGGCCTCGAGGTGGTTGTTGTGCATCTTCCAGTTGCCGGCGATCAGCGGCTTCCTGGTGGCTGCCGGGGGCACCCTGGCTACTCCTGACCGCCAGCCAGCGCCTCCAGGCCGGGCAGCGTGGCGCCTTCGAGGTACTCAAGGCTGGCCCCGCCGCCGGTGGAGATGTGGCTGAAGGCATCCTCCGGCAGCCCGAGGCGGCGAATCGCCGCGGCCGAGTCGCCGCCGCCGACGACGGTGAAGCCGGGCAGCTTGCCGATCGCCTCGGCCACCGCCCTCGTGCCGGCCGCGAACGCCGGAAACTCGAACACGCCGACCGGCCCGTTCCAGAACACCGTGGCGGCGTCGGCCAGCTTCGCGGCGAACAGCTCCCTGGTAGCGGGCCCCATGTCCATGCCCTCCCGGTCCGCCGGGAACCGCTCGACCGGGTAGACGTCATGCGCAGCGTCCGGGGCGAACCCGGTGGCGCCGACCAGGTCGACCGGCAGCACCAGCTCGACCCCCCGGGCCCGCGCATCGGCCATGATCGCGCGTACGTCATCGATCCGGTCCGCCTCGAGCAGCGACCTGCCGACCTCCAGGCCCTGGGCGGCCAGGAAGGTGTACGACATGCCGCCACCGATGAGGATCCGGTCGGCCTTTCCGAGCAGGTTGTCGATCACGCCCAGCTTGTCGGAGGGCTTGGCGCCGCCGAGCACCACCACGTACGGCCGCTCCGGATCCCGGGTGAGCTTCTCCAGCACGGCGACCTCGGCCAGCACCAGCTCGCCTGCCGCGTGCGGCAGCAGCCGGGGAACGTCGTATACGCTCGCGTGCTTGCGGTGCAGCGCGCCGAACCCGTCGCCCACGTAGACCTGCGCGAGCGCCGCGAGCCGACCGGCGAGCTCCGCCCGGACAGCGTCATCCTTGCTGGTCTCGGCGGGGTCGAACCGGATGTTCTCCAGCATCGCGACGCCGCCGTCGGCCAGGCCGGCCGCGATAGCCCAGGCCGACTCCCCCACCACATCGGCGGCCAGCGGGACCGGCACGCCGAGCAGTTCGGCCAGCCGGGCGGCCACCGGAGCCAGCGATGGGCCGCCTGCCACCCGCTCGGCATAGGTGTCGCCCTTCGGCCGCCCGAGGTGAGCGACGATCAGCACCCGGCCACCCCGTTCCCTGATCGTCTCGATCGTCGGGAGGCTCGCGCGGATCCGGCCGTCGTCGGTGATCGTCGTGCCGTCCAGCGGCACGTTCAGGTCGGCCCGGAGCAGCACGACCCGGCCGGCCACAGCCAGCGAGTCGACACCGTTCATCCCGCCCACGTCGGTGCTCCCCTACCCTCACAGCTTGGCGTCGCGGCCTGCCGCAAAACCCTACCTGACCGCCCTCCCGGCGCCGGGGACCTAGGGCACCAGCATGTCCGCGGTGAGTCCCGCCTCCGTGCCGGGCACCCCGAGCTCGCCGGCCCGCCGGTCCGCCAGCGCCAGCAGGCGCCTTATCCGGCCCGCGATCGCGTCCTTGGTCAGGGCTGGCTCGGCGAGCTGGCCAAGCTCCTCCAGGCTCGCCTGGCGGTGCTTGATCCGCAGCTGGCCGGCCATGATCAGGTGCTCAGGCGCCTCGGCGCCGAGGATCTCCAGCGCGCGCTCCACCCTGGCCCCGGCGGCCACCGCGGCCCTTGCGCTGCGGCGCAGGTTGGCGTCGTCGAAGTTGGCCAGCCGGTTGGCGGTCGCCCTGACCTCGCGGCGGATCCGGCGTTCTTCCCACGCCAGCACGCTGTCGTGCGCGCCCAGCCGGGTCAGCAGGGCGCTGATGGAGTCACCATCCCGGACCACGACGCGATCGATACCGCGCACGTCGCGCGCCTTGGCGTGGATCTTCAGCCGTCGGGCGGCGCCCACCATCGCCAGCGCGGCCTCCGGACCCGGACAGGTCACCTCAAGCGACATCGACCGGCCCGGCTCGGTGAGACTGCCGTGCGCGAGGAATGCCCCCCGCCAGGCTGCCTCACAGTCACAGCTCGGGCCGGAGACGACCTGGCGGGGCAGCCCGCGCACCGGCCGGCCGCGGCTGTCGACCAGGCCGGTCTGCCTGGCCAGGCTCTCCCCGTCAGTCTGCACGCGCACGACGTAACGGTTGCCCTTGCGCAGGCCGCTGGGCGCGAGCACGACCAGCTCGGATGTGTGCCCGAACACCTCGGCGATGTCCTTGCGCAGCCGGCGCGCGGCTGCCCCGGTGTCCAGCTCGGCCTCCACGACGATCCGCCCGGCCGCCAGGTGCAGTCCGCCGGCGAACCGCAGGATGGTCGACACCTCGGCCTTGCGGCAGCACGGCTTCAGCACGGTCACCCGGCTGAGCTCGTCCTTGACCAGGCTGGTCAGGGCCATGCGCCTCACTCCCCCTCGAATATCCGCGCGAACGCGCCGGCCAGGCGCAGCGGGTCGTGCCGCGGCGACCCGTCCGCGATGGCCAGGTCGGCGAGGACAAGCCGGGCACCGAGCCGTCCGGCCGCCTTCTCCAGCTCCGTGATCGACTCGCGGGCCGCGGCGCGGTCCGCGAGCACCACGTCAACCGCTAGATCCGGTGCGTGGTCTGCCAGCGCCTCCAGGTGGGCGTGCGGCGAGAAGCCCTCGGTTTCACCGGGTTGCGGCGCCAGATTCAGCGCTACCAGCCTCCGCGCACGAGTCCCGACCAGCGCTGCGGCCAGCTCCGGTACCAGCAGGTGCGGCAGCACGCTGGTGAACCACGAGCCCGGCCCGAGCACCACCCAGTCCGCCGCCCGGATCGCCTGCACGGCTTCCGGGCACGCAGGCGGGTCGGCGGGTATCAGCGATATCGACCGTACCCGCCCGGTCGTCGTCGCGCAGGCGACCTGGCCGCGAACGATGGTCACCTCGTCCAGCCTGTCCGGATCTGCCCCTTCGACGTCAGCCACCAGGTCCAGCGGAACGGCCGCCATGGGCAGCACCCGGCCGTGCGCGCCGAGCAGCCGGCCGACCCAGTCGAGCCCCTGCACCGTGTCGCCCAGCAACTCCCACAGGGCGACGATCAGCACATTGCCGACCGTGTGACCGGTCAGCCCGCCACGGCCGACGGCAGCCAGGTCGGCACCGCTGCCGGAGGCAGCCGTCGGCGCCGGGAACCGGTGCTGGATCACGCGGCTCCAGGTCGTGCCCCACTCGTCGTCGCCGCACAGCGCGGCCAGCGCCATCCGGAGGTCACCGGGGGGCAGCACGCCGTATTCGCGGCGCAGCCGTCCGCTCGAGCCGCCGTCGTCCGCGACCGTCACGACCGCGGTCAGCTCCCTGGTCACCCGCCTGAGCCCCGACAGCGAGGCGAACAGTCCGTGACCGCCGCCGAGCGCGACCACCCTGCGGTACTGCGGACGTCCCTGCGGAGAGCTGCCGGCCACGCTACTCCCGGCCCAGATCCCGGTGCGTGACCTGGATCTGAGGCCAGGACTCCGCCAGCCGGGCCGCGATCTTGTCGGCCATCACCACGCTGCGGTGCTTGCCCCCGGTGCAGCCCACCGCCACGAGCACGTCATGCCGGCCCCGGCGGCCGAAGCCGTCCAGGGCCACCCCGACCGCGCGCGCGAACGCGTCCAGGAACTCTTCCGCACCGGGCTGGCCGAGCACGTAGTCGATGACCGCCTCGTCCCGGCCGCTCTGCGGCGCCAGCTCCGGTACCCACCTCGGATTGGGCAGGAACCGGCAGTCCGCCACCATGTCCGCGTCCATCGGCAGGCCGTACTTGAAACCGAACGACACGACGTTCACCTGCAGGCTTACGTCACCGTCGCTGGCGAACACCTCGCGCACCCGGGCCCGCAGCTCGTGCACGTTCAGCTCGCTGGTGTTCAGCACCAGGTCGGCCTCGGCGCGCATGCCCTGGAGCAGCTCGCGCTCGGCCGCGATGCCGTCGACCACCCGGCCGCCCTCCTGCAGCGGATGCGGCCGCGACACGCTGTCGAACCTGCGCACCAGCGTCTCGTCTGACGCCTCGAGGAAGACCACGTAGGGCCGGACGCCACGGGCGGACAGGTCGCTGATCGCCGACTTCAGGTCGGTCGAGAAAGCCCGGCTGCGGATGTCGACCACAGCGGCCAGCCGCGGCACCGCCTCACCGGCCCGCCTGGCCAGGTCAGCCATGGTCGGCAGCAGGTCGACCGGGAGGTTGTCGGCGACGAACCAGTCCAGATCTTCCAGCGACTTTGCGGCCGTGCTCCGGCCCGCGCCGGACATGCCGGTGATGATGACGATCTCCTGCTGGGAAGCGCCGTCAGCGCTCATTGTCCGCCCCCGCCCCCGCCGCCGGTGTCATGTCGGGTGCAGCGCCGTCGGCCGCGATCGCCGCTGCCTCCCGATGCAGCGCACGGTACACCGCCTCGGCGGTCTGCCGTCCGAGCCCCGGCAGCGCGGCTATCTCGGGCACCGACGCCGCCCTGAGCTTGCGGACCGAGCCGAACCGGCGCAGCAGCGTCGCCCGCCGGGCCGGGCCCAGGCCGGGTACGCCGTCCAGCTCGCTCGTGGTCAGCGCGGCCGCCCGCTTCGACCGGTGATAGGTGATGGCGAATCGGTGCGCCTCGTCCCGCACTCGCTGCAGCAGGTACAGACCCTCGCTGGCGCGGGGCAGGATCACCGGGTCGTCCTCGCCCGGCAGCCAGACCTCTTCCAGCCGCTTGGCCAGGCCGCAGACCGCGACGTCCACGACGCCGAGCTCGTCCAGCGCCTTGACCGCCGCCGCCACCTGCGGCTGGCCGCCGTCGATGACCAGCAGGTTCGGCGGATAGGAGAACTTGCGCCGCTCGCCGTCCAGGCCTGCCGCCAGGTCGTCCAGGCCCGGCGGAGCTGCCGCCTGTTCATCGAGGTAACGGCGGAACCTGCGGCTGATCACCTCGTGGATCGCGGCCACGTCATCGGTTCCGTCCAGGCCCCTGACGGCGAACCTGCGGTACTCCGACTTGCGCGCCAGCCCGTCCTCGAACACGACCATGGACGCGACGACATGCGTGCCCTGCAGGTTGGATACGTCGTAGCTCTCGATCCGCAGCGGCGCCTCGTCCAGGCCGAGCGCCTCCTGGATCTCACCGAGCGCCCGGCTGCGGGTGGTCAGGTCGCTCGCGCGGCGGGTCTTGTGCAGCGCCAGCGTCTCGCCGGCGTTCCGCGCGACGGTGTCCAGCAGCGCCCTCTTGTCGCCGCGCTGCGGCACCCGCAGGCTCACCCGGCCGCCGCGCTTGTCCGCTAGCCATTCCTCGACCGTCGCCACATCCGGGGGCAGGGTCGGCACGAGCACCTCCCGCGGGATCGCCGACAGCCTGGCCCGCTCCGACTCCCCACCGCGGCCCTTGCCGTCCCTGGCCGGCGAGGCCGGCGGGCCGTCGGCCGCGGCCGGGTCGTCGCCGTAGACCTGGCCGAGAAAGTGCTCGACCAGCTCGCCGGGCGTGACGTCCTCGACCTTGTCGAGCACCCACCCGCGCTGCCCGCGCACCCGGCCGCCGCGCACATAGAAGATCTGCACCGCGGCCTCGAGCTGATCCTCGGCCAGCGCGATGACGTCGCAGTCGGTGCCGTCAGGCAACACCACGGCCTGCTTCTCCAGGGCCCGCTGCAGCGCCTGGATGTCGTCGCGGAGCCGGGCCGCGCGCTCGTACTCCTCGGCCGCTGCCGCCGCTCGCATCTGGGTTTCCAGCCGCCTGATGAACTTGCCGGTCTGGCCGGCCATGAAGTCGCAGAACTCCTCGGCGAGGTGCCGGTGAGCGGCGGCGTCGATGCGGCCCACGCAGGGCGCCGAGCACTTGTCGATGTACCCGAGCAGGCACGGCCGGCCGATCTGGCCCGCGCGCTTGAACACCCCCGCCGAGCACGTCCGCACCGGGAACACCCGAAGCAGCGTGTCCACCGTGTCGCGGATCGCCCACGCGTGCGAGTACGGACCGAAGTACCGCACCCCCCGGCGCTTCGCGCCGCGCATGACCTGCACGCGCGGGAACTCCTCGTCCATCAGCACCGCGAGGTACGGATAGCTCTTGTCGTCCCGGTACCGGACGTTGAACCGCGGATCGAACTCCTTGATCCAGGAGTACTCCAGCTGCAGCGCCTCGACCTCGGTGCCGACCACCGTCCAGTCCACGCTCGCGGCGGCGCGCAGCATCGACTGGGTACGCGGGTGCAGGCTGACGAAGTCGGCGAAGTAGGAGTTCAGCCGCGACCGCAGGCTCTTCGCCTTGCCGACGTAGACGACCCGGCCGCGCTCGTCACGGAACCGGTACACGCCGGGCGACTCGGGAATCGAGCCCGGCGCCGGCCGGTAGCTCGCCGGATCTGCCACAGCCAAACTCTATGCAGTCCGGGCGACAGCGGGGCCGGACGCGCCACGGCGGTACCGAAGCGGCCGAGCCGCTATTCGGTGCCGGCCCCGCGAGCCTCCCGCAGCAGGGCCAGTACCTGGGACTCCAGGTAGCGTCGGTGGCCGCCCAGCGTCCGGACCGCGGTCAGCCTGCCATCACGCGCCCACCGGGTCACGGTCTTGGGATCGACCCGGAACATGGCCGCCACTTCGGCCGGCGTCAGCAACCGTTCCGTCTCCGGCAGCGCCGGACGATCACCCCGGCCGCTGCCGTTCGCCCCGTCACCCGGCGCACCCGTGTTCCCTGCCTCGCGTGCCATCACCTCAGCCCCCCGCGCTCCTCTGCGTGCCCCCGGTCAGCCTAACCTCGTAATAACCGTATTAACGATATATACCCCGGCGCCTTGTCCGGATCGGCCGGGCAGCTTGAGTAGCTACTCACCCCGGCTCGCCGCCTCGTCCTGCCTGCCAGGCGCCGCCGCGCGACCGTACTCGGCAGGCCGCGGCCGCTGCTCTCGCGTCCGGCGGCCGACCGGGGCACCGTCGCCGGTACCCGCCGAGATCGGGTTCCGGTCGGGATGATCTTCGTCGTCCGCCCGGTTGTCATCTTGTCCGCCAGCAGGGCGCTCGACACCCCCAGGTGGCGAACTGGGCAATCCGCGCACCGGTATTGTGCCGGTTCGGGCGCGCGGACGCGCTCCCGCCGACGCCCCGGGGAGGCCCGATCATCACCTTCTGCGCGCTGACCACGGCCGCGGCGCTGGCCTGGGTCTACCTGCTGACCCTGCACGGTGGCTACTGGCGGACCGGTCAGCGCCTGCCGTCTCGCCGTAGCGCGGCCGGGCCGCTGCCGGCGGTCACCGCGGTGATCCCGGCCAGGAACGAGGCCCGGATGATCCCGGACTGCCTGCCAAGCCTGCTCGCCCAGGACTACCCGGGTGCGTTCGCTGTCGTCCTCGTCGATGACGACAGCACCGACGGCACGGCGGCAGTCGCGGCCGATCTCGGCGCCACCGCCGGACGCGACCTCCTCGTAGTCGGCGCGCGCCCGACGCCGCCGGGCTGGGCGGGCAAGGTGTGGGCGATGGCCGAGGGCGTCGCGGCGGCAGGCGGCGCCGCTGACTACACCCTGTTCACCGACGCCGACATCGCCTACGCGCCTGGCACGCTTACCGAGCTGGTGCGCTCGGCGACCAGCAACCAGCTCGCGCTGGTGTCGCAGATGGCGCTGCTGCGCGCCACCACCCGCGCGGAGAAGCTGCTGATCCCCGCGTTCGTCTATTTCTTTGCCCAGCTGTACCCGTTCCGCCGGGTGAACCGGCCGCGCGCCAGGACGGCGGCCGCGGCCGGCGGCTGCATGCTGGTCCGGGCCGACGCCCTCGCGGCCGCAGGCGGTCTTGGCCAGATCCGGTCGGCACGGATCGACGACGTGGCGCTCGGCACGCTGCTGAAGCGCGCCGGCGGCCGCTGCTGGCTCGGGCTGACCACCGACGTGACCAGCAGGCGCCGGTACGACCGGCTGGCCGACATCTGGGACATGGTCGCCCGCAGCGCCTACACCCAGCTCCGCTACTCGCTGGCCGCCACCGTGGCGTGCGTACTGGGGCTCGCCTGGCTGTACCTGCTGCCGCCCGCCGCCGCCGTTACCGGCCTGGCGCTGCTCGCCGCTGGCGGCAGCGCGGCCACTGCGGCCTGGCTGGCCGCCGCGGGCCTGGCCGGCTGGCTGGTCATGACCGTCACGTACACCCCGATGCTGCGCCTCTACCGGCTGTCACCGCTGCGCGCGCTGAGCCTGCCGCTGGTCGCCGGGCTGTACGCGGCCATGACCGCGGACTCGGCCCGCCGCCACCTGGCGGGGCGCGGCGGCGCCTGGAAGGGCCGCGTGCTCTCGCGCGACAGCACGTAGCGGTCGGTCCCGTCATCGCGGAACGCCGCGTCCGCTCCGTACGCCACATCGCCACGTTCATGCGGTGAGCGCTTGCTGCGGCAGCGTGAGCGGCGCGGGCAGCCGCAGCAGGAGGGCGCGCCGGAGCGGGGCTGCCCGGCGGAGCCGCGCCACGCGACCACGGACGCGATACGCGACCGCGGACCGGCTAGGCGACCGCGGACGCGCTGCGCGACGGCGGCGCCGCGGACGGCCGCGCGAGGCCAGCCAGCAGGCTCTGCGCCACCGCCTGGAACCGGTCGACGTCCCCGTAGGGGCGCGCGACGAGCATGGCGCCCTCGAGGCTGCTGATGATCAGCCGGGCCGTGTCGCGCGCCGTGCCCCGGAACTGCAGGCTGCCGTCCGCGCGGCCGTGCTCCAGGACCCGCTCTAGCCACGTCTCGTTCTCGTCGAAGAACCGGAGGACGGCGTCCTGCATGGGCTGCGGCAGGGTCTGATACTCGGCGGCGAGCATGCCGCACAGGCACATCTTCCTGTTGCGCAGCACCTGCAGGTAGAGGTCGGCATAACCGGACAGCCTGGCGCTCGCCGCCGCGGCGACGGCGTCGACGCTCGCGAGCGCGTCGGCGAACCGAGTGGCGTAGCGGGAGATGAGCGCCTCACCCAGGTCGGCCTTGCCGGCGAAGTGGTAGTGCAACGCCGCCTTCGTGATGCGCAGCTCGGTCGCGATGTCGGCGTAGCTGAACCCGTTGAAGCCACGGACCTGTACGAGCCGCTCCGCCACATCGAGGATCCGTGCGGCCGTGCCCGCGTCGCCGGCTGACACCCTCGCCGCCATCAAACCCCCGAGACCGCTTGACCTTAACCTACTAGTAAGTCAGACTCCTGGTATCGACAGCTCTGACTTATCAATAGGTAAGTATACCGGTGCCTACCGCATCCAGCCGGAGAGCACGATGGACAAATCCGAGCACAAGAGCTTCAACGCCGCGGACGAGACCCGTGAGTTCCCGGGCGGCCGGGTCGAACTCCTCAACGTGGGCGGCGGCCAGGTCGGACGGCTGGTGCTCCAGCCCGGCTGGCGCTGGTCGGCCGACGTCAAGCCGATCGCGGGCACCGATAGCTGCGAGGCCCCGCACTTCCAGTACCACGTCAGCGGCCAGCTGGCGATCCGGATGGACGACGGCACCGAGTTCACCGCCGGTCCCGGCGACATCACCGTGCTGCCGAGCGGTCACGACGCGTGGGTCGTCGGTGACCAGCCGGTAGTGACCATCGACTGGTTCGGTGCGGGCAACTACGCCCGCTAATGCCAACCGCAGGTCTGCGGCCGGATCGTGTCCGGCCGCGGGAGGGAGCCCCAGATGGCCCGCAAGATGATCGACTGCCGCAAGGTACCCAGCGAGATCGGCTGCACGCTGACGATCGCCGGCACCGAGGACGAGGTGCTGGACGCAGCGGTCGCGCACGCGGTCGCCAAGCACGGTCACGAGGACACTCCGGAGCTGCGGGAGATGCTGAGGGCCGGGCTCGAGGCCGCTGAGCCCGCGCTGGCGTGAGCGCCGTGAGCGGAGCCGTCGCTGACCCTGCCGAGTCGGTGGCGGCGGTCGACGTCGTGCGGCGGTTCAACGCCGCGTGGGCGGCTCACGACCTGGCCGCCGCGCTGGCTCTGACCAGCGAGGACTGCGTGTTCGAGTCGACTGCTCCGCCGGATGGCGAGCGCTGCACCGGCCGCGACGCCATCCGGGCCGCCTGGCAGCCGATCTTCGACGACCCGGCGAGCGCGTTCACCGTGGAGGAGACGTTCGCCGCAGGCTCGCGCGTCGCGCAGCGCTGGCGGTACGACTGGCCCGGCGGGCACGTGCGTGGCGTGGACCTGTTTACCGTCGCCGACGGCAAGATCACCGAGAAGCTCGCGTACGTGAAGGGCTAGCCTCCGGAACGCTAGGGCTTACTCGAGCGCCTCCGGCTGTGGTTACTCGAACGCCTCCGGCGGGGGGCAGGCGCAGACCAGGTTGCGGTCGCCGTACGCCGAGTCGATCCGGCGGACCGGCGGCCAGTACTTGGCCCGGCGGTCCCCGCCCGCGGGATACGCGGCGGTCTCCCGGTCGTAGCCGTGCTTCCAGTCGCCGCTGATGAGCATGCTGGCGGTGTGCGGCGCGTTGCGCAGCGGGTTGTCGGCGGCGTCCCACTCGCCGGACTCCACCAGCGCGATCTCCTGCCGAATCGCGATCATGGCAGCGCAGAACCGGTCGAGCTCGGCGAGATCCTCGCTCTCGGTGGGCTCGACCATGAGCGTGCCGGCCACCGGGAAGGACATGGTCGGCGCGTGGAACCCGTAGTCGATAAGCCGCTTCGCCACGTCCTCGGCGGTGATCCCGGTCCGGGCGGTAATCGGCCGCAGATCCAGGATGCACTCGTGCGCGACTAGCCCGCCTCGCCCCGTGTACAGCACCGGGAAGTGCGCGGTCAGCCGGCGCGCCACGTAGTTCGCCGCGAGGATCGCGACTCCGGTCGCCCGCCGCAGCCCGTCGGCGCCCATCATCCGGATGTAGGCCCACGAGATGGGCAGGATGCCGGCGGACCCGTACGGCGCAGCCGCGACCGGACCGCCCTCGTCCCCGCCAGCCGGGAACACCGGACCCGGCAGGAACGGCGCCAGGTGCGCGCGCGCCGCCACCGGCCCGACGCCCGGCCCGCCGCCGCCGTGCGGGATGCAGAACGTCTTGTGCAGGTTCAGGTGCGACACGTCCGCGCCGAAGTGGCCCGGCCGCGCCAGCCCGACGAGCGCGTTGAGGTTCGCGCCATCCACGTAGACCTGGCCGCCAGCCTCGTGCACCAGGGTGCACACCTCACCGATGGTCTCCTCGAACACGCCGTTCGTCGACGGGTAGGTGACCATGATCGCGGCGACCGACGGCCCGTACGCGTCGAGCTTGGCGCGCAGGTCGCCGACGTCCACGGCGCCGTCCGACCCGCACTTGACCACGACCACGCGCAGCCCCGCCAGCGCCGCGCTGGCCGCGTTCGTGCCGTGCGCGGACTCCGGGATGAGGCACACGGTCCGCTCCGGCTGGCCCTGCGCGTGGTGGTAGCCGCGGATCGCCAGCAGCCCGGCGAGCTCTCCCTGCGAGCCGGCGTTCGGCTGCAGGCTGATCGCGTCGTAGCCGGTGATCTCCAGTAGCGCCGCGGACAGCTCGTCGGTCAGCCGCCGGTATCCGGCCGCCTGCCCGGCCGGCGCGAACGGGTGCAGCCCGGCGAACTCCGGCCAGCTGATCGCCTCCATCTCGGCGGCCGCGTTGAGCTTCATGGTGCACGAGCCGAGCGGGATCATCGATCGGTCGAGCGCGACGTCGCGATCCGCCAGCGTACGCAGGTAGCGCAGCATCGCGGTCTCGCTGCGGTGCCGGCGAAAGACCTCGTGCTCGAGGAACGGGCTCGTTCGGGTCAGCCCCGCCGGCAGCGTCCCGGCCGTCGCGGGCAGATCGGCGACCGGCTGCTCCGCGAGCGCGCTGACCACGGCGGCTACCTGGTCGGCGGTCGTGGTCTCGTCACAGGCAACCTGCACCACGTCGGGGCTGGCGACATAGACGTTGAAGCCGGCCGCGGCCGCGCGTGCCCCGGCGGCCACCGCGTGCCCCGGCAGGCTGATCGAGACGGTGTCGAAGAAGTCCGTCGGCCCCGTTCCGTAGCCAAGGTCGGTTATCGCGGCGGCGAGCGTCGCAGCCCGCGCGTGCACCCGCCGCGCGATCGCGACCAGGCCCTCGGCGCCGTGGTAGGCCGCGTACATGGCGGCGATCACGGCGAGCAGCACCTGGGCGGTACAGATGTTGCTGGTGGCCTTCTCGCGCCGGATGTGCTGCTCACGAGCCTGCAGCGCCAGGCGGTAGGCGGGGTGGCCGTCCGCGTCTACCGAGACCCCGACGAGCCGGCCAGGCAGCTGCCGCTTCAGCGCGTCGGTCACGCAGATGTAGCCGGCGTGCGGGCCGCCGTAGCCCATCGGCACGCCGAACCGCTGGGTAGTGCCGACCGCGATGTCGGCGCCGAGCTCGCCGGGCGGGGTGAGCAGCGTCAGCGCGAGCGGGTCCGCCGCCACCACGGCGAGCGCTCCGGCCTCGTGCGCGGCGGCGATGGCCGGGCCCGGGTCGCGCACCGCGCCGCTGGCCCCTGGATACTGCAGCAGCACGCCGAATAGCTCCCCGGCCGGCTGCGCGGCAATGAGCTCCGCGGTGACCCGGCCGGTGACCAGCTCGATGCCGAGCGGCTCGGCGCGCGTGGCCAGGACCGCGAGGGTCTGGGGCAGGCTGTCGGCGTCGGCGAGGAACACGCTACCGCGGCCGCGCGCCCGGTGCGCCAGCGTCATCGCCTCGGCCGCGGCGGTGGCCTCGTCCAGCATCGACGCACCGGCGACCGGCAGCGCGGTCAGGTCCTCCACCATGGTCTGGAAGGTCAGCAGCGCCTCGAGCCGCCCCTGCGAGATCTCCGGCTGATACGGCGTGTACGCGGTGTACCAGGCGGGGTTCTCCAGCACATTCCGGCGGATGACCGCGGGCGTGTGCGTGCCGTAGTAGCCCAGCCCGATCATCGACGTCGCGATGGTGTTCTGGCTGGCCAGCCGGCGCAGCTCGGCTAGCGCCTCGGCCTCGGTGAGCGGCTCGGGCAGGCTGAGCGGGACATCGGCGCGCAGCTCGGCTGGCAGCGCGGCGGCGGTCAGCTCGTCCAGAGTGGCGTAGCCGACGGCCTCGAGCATGCGGGCCTGGTCAGCAGGCGGCGGACCGATATGACGCTGGGCGAAATCCATGGGAGCCTCCAGGGGCGGGCCTGGCCCGCTGCCGTCTGGGTATCGAACTCCCCCTCTGTCGACCGCACCCGCGGGCTCCAGAGCCGCGCACACCGTCCGGTCCTGGCTGCCTGAGAGGTTCCGGGGAAGTTGCCCCTTCGGCGCTCCGCGCTGGCTGCTCGGAGTCTCTCCCGGCCGGTGTGATCCAGCGCACCGAGCCTACCCGCTCCGGGCCACGTGCTAGGCCGAGTCCAAGCGGAACGCGCGCACCGAGATGAGCGTCAGTACCGTCGCCAGGCCGAGCAGGATGCCGATAGCGGGCAGCGCGGACGTCGCGCCCCCCGCCCCTGGCTGGCGGGCTTCGATGCCGTGCCTTGATCAGGCCGACAGTGTGGAGGTTCCGGTCTTGATCGCGCCTGACTTATCCGGCTTTGCGCCGACGGAAACTCCACAAGGTGCGGACGCACCACGGATGTGCCGAGGATCGGCGCTGCCGAGCGCCCGGTTGCTAGCCGGTCCTCCTGGCGCGGCGGCTCGCGAGCTCATCGTGGTCCCCGGGCCCGTCGACCCCGCCCACGGCGCGCTCGGCGGGCAGCTTGGCGAGATCCGCATCGACCTCCTGCCAGATCCGGCCGAGCGCAATCGCGAACACGCCCTGGCCACCCTGCAGCAGGTCAACCACCTCGTCGGCCGAGGTGAACTCGTACACGCTGGCCCCGTCGCTCATGAGCGTGACCGCCGCCAGGTTGGCCGATCCGCGCTCGCTCAGGTGCGTCACCGCGGTCCTGATCTGCTGCAGCGAGATGCCGGTGTCGAGTAGCCGCTTGACGACCTTGAGCACCAGGATGTCCCGGAAGCTGTACAACCGCTGGGAGCCCGACCCGCTCGCGGCGCGGACGCTCGGCTCCACCAATCCGGTCCTCGCCCAGTAGTCGAGCTGCCGGTAGCTGATGCCCGCCGCGGCGCACGCGGTCGGGCCGCGGTATCCCACGTCATCGGGCTGGTCGGCCACGTCCTCGCCGAACAGCAGTTGCTGCTCGCCGCCCGGCTGGCCGGAGCCAACCCGCGATCGCGAGGTCGCCCGCGACCGCGAGGCCGCCGTGTCGCCTCCGCTCACCGCCACACCCACCTCCGGCCCAGGGCGCCGGTTGCCTCCGGATTCCTCTGCACGGTAGGCCGCGGGAAGCGGGCGCGTCAACGATCCCCGCGGCGCGTCGCGGGCCGGTGTCGCGCCCGCCATATCGGGTCAGCCCGTGCGCACCGGGCAGCTCAGGTAGACCGGCCGAAATCCTCGGGCGAGATCGAGTCCAGGAACTCCCGGAACTTCTCCACCTCGTCCTCCTGCTCGTCCGGGATCGCCACGCCCACCTCGTCGAGGATCTCCTCGCGGACGTAGATGGCGGCACCCGTGCGCAGCGCCAGCGCGATGGAGTCCGACGGCCGGGCGCTCACCTCGCGGCCGTTCGAGAAGATCAGATCGGCGAAAAAGATCCCGTCCCTGAGCGCGGTGATGTTCACGGTCGTCAGCCGGATGTCGAGCGCTTCCAGCATGTCGCGCATCAGGTCGTGGGTCAGCGGCCGCTGCGGCACCATGCCCTGCTGGGCGAACGCGATGGCCGTCGCCTCGTTCGGTCCGATCCAGATCGGGAGGTAACGCTCCCCGTCGGTTTCCTTCAGCAGGACGATGGGGTTATTCGTGGCCATCTCCACCCGGACGCCAACGACCTCCATCTGCCTCACGGCGGCTCCGTCCTTATCCGCGCATGTGCGCTGCCGTTCCCTGCGAGTGCGCCTACAGGCATTCCCCCTCCTCCTGCAGGCACTCCCTTTGTCAACGTACACCCCCAATAGCGCCCCGCCCGAGCGCGGTGCGGGTCATCGTGACGACATTGCCGCCTGGTCACGCGCTGGCCCCTGCCACGCCGGTCGCCAGCCCCGTTCGAGTCGCCGGACGCACTCCGGCCGGGGCGACGACGTCCGGGTCGCCCTCGTCGCCAGGGGCCAGGCCAGCTTCGGCCAGCGTCGCATCGACCAGCGCGGCGTGCAGCCGGAGCACCTGGCTGGCCACCTCGGCAGCGGTCCGGGCGGCCAGGTCCCTGGCGCCCCGGCCGCGCTGGGCGAGGATGGGCGCCACCAGGCTCTCGATCAGGGCCGTCTCCCGCTCGGCGGCCGCGCGGACCGCGCGCAGGTGCCGGGCCTCGACCCCGTACGCCGCCAGGGCCGCCGCTGCCCTGGCCACCTGGAGCGCGTCCGGCCCGTACTGCCGTCCCACGCGGCGGACCAGCCCGAACGTCTCAAGCTCGGTCAGCAGCGCCTCGGTCAGCCCGGCCGCGGCCACCAGCTCGCTCCGGCTCAGCGGCCCGGACCCGGGACCGACCCGGCCCGGGTCCCCGTCCGGGTGTCGCTCCGGCGGGCGGGCCGCGGCCTCGCCGTCCGGGTCCAGCTTGGTGAGCCGCTCCTTGATCACCCGCAGCGGCAGATACTGGTCGCGCTGCGCTGCGAGGATGTAGCGCAGCCGGTCGACGTCGGCGGCGCAGAACCGGCGATACCCGCTGGCCGAGCGAGCCGGGCTGATCAGCCCCTCGGTTTCCAGGAACCGGATCTTCGAGACGCTGATGTCGGGAAACTCGCCGCGAAGCTGAGCCAGGACATCGCTGATGCCGAGGTAGCCCCTGGCAGGCTGAGCGCTCATCCCCCGACCTGCGAGCCTCCGCCGTATTCGGCCGGAGCCGCCGGCCCGAGCAGGAATACCAGCCGGAACTTGCCGACCTGGACCTCGTCCCCCGCGTGCAGGATCACTTCCTCGATCCGCTCCCTGTTCACATACGTGCCGTTCAGGCTCCCGACGTCCCGCACCGTGAACGTGCCGCCGTTCCGGTAGAACTCGGCGTGCCGCCGGGAGACCGTCACGTCGTCCAGGAAGATGTCGCTGTCCGGATGGCGGCCGACCAGGGTCAGGTCGCTGTCCAGCAGGAACCTGCTGCCCGCGTTCGGCCCGCGCAGCACGGCGAGCAGCGCGGTGCCTACCGGTAGCGCCGCGACCGCGGCCGCGTCCGCCGCCAGTACCTCGGCAGTCTCGGTGTCGAGGTCGGTGCCGGGAATCGAGATCGTCGAGGTGGTGTCGGCCGCCCGGTCACCCGTGAGCCGGACCAGGGCCGTGCCGCACTGAGCGCAAAACCGCGCGCCCTCGGGGTTCGCCTCGCCGCACGTGGTGCAGTAGACGCTAGGCATCAGCTCGCCGAGCCCCCCTTTCGTGCCGTGGCCAGCCCCGGCCGTCGCTGCACCGGCCGCGGCAGGGACTCGCGCGAATTCCGGCGGCACCGTCAACGCTACCTGCCCCCGCGCGCGCTGGTCCACGCGCCGCCCGCGCCGCGCGGCCTGCGGCCTGCGCCTTACCAGCAGCCAGCGTGATCGCGGTTCTCCGGCGCCACGCTGGGCATCGTCGCGCCGCCTTCGCCACATGGTGGCCGCACCTCCGAGGTGTCATCCAGACAGCCCGGCCGCGCGCCGGCGGCTGGCCTACCCGGTCCACTGTCAGCCTGAGCAGCGATTGTCTCATGCCCGGCGGCGCCTCGCCGCCAGTCTGGCGCTGGTCAGCGGCCGGAGCCGGTCAGCGGCCCGCCCGCTCGACGACCGCGGCCCAGTCGTCGAGCAGTTCCTGCGCCGTGTCGGCGTCGGGACCCTCGGCCCACAGGTGGGTGATCGCGTCGGACGGATCCGGCAGCACCAGGACCCAGCCCCGGCCGGGTTCCAGCACCCGGACCCCGTCGGTCGTGTCGATCTGCCGGTCCCCCGCGGCCTCCACCACGGTGCGCATGACCAGGCCTTTCGCCGCCCAGGGCGTCGGCATGGAGCGCTTCAGCAGGCTCGCCTCAGGGATCCGGGCGCCGATCTGGCTGAGCGTGAGCCTGGTCCTGGCGACTAGGCCAAGCAGCTGCACGAAGGCGGCGATCCCGTCGATCGAGCGCGAGAAACCGGGCACCACGAAGCCGCCTTTACCGTCGGCGGCAAAGATCACGTCCGGGCTGGCTGCCGCCTCGTACAGGCCGTGCAGCGACGTCGGCGTCCAGATGACCTCGACGCCGTGGTACCGGCACACTTCCTCCGCCACCCTGGTCGTCGTCACCGGCAGGGCGACCCGGCCCGCTCGCCGCTCCGCGGCGATGAGGTCGAGCACGACCAGCAGCGCTCTGTCGTCGCTGACCAGGGCGCCCTTGTCGTCAACCAGGGCGATCCGCTCGCCCACCGGATCGAACCGGACGCCGAATGCCGCGCCCGACGACGACACGAGCTCGGCCAGCCGGTTCAGATCGGCGCGCGCGGCGGCCACCGACTGCGTCGGCGACGACTCGTCCAGCCGGTTGTTGACGGTCAGCACGTCCACGCCGATCTTGCCGAGCAGGGTAGGCAGCACGAGCGACGTGGTCCCGCCGGCACAGTCGGCCACCACGCGGAGCCCGGCGTCGAAGACGCCCGTCATGTCGAGCGCGCCGAGCAGCGTGGCGGTGTAGGCCTCGACCACGCGCGGCGGGTAGGTCAGCTCGGCGATCTCGCCGGGAAACGCCCGCCGGTACTCCTGCCGGGAGAACACCCGCTCCAGCTTCCGCTGCGCCGCCTCGGACAGGTCGGCGCCGTCGGGGTCCATGAAGATGATGTCCAGCGACTGCGGATCCCCTGGCGTGGTGCGCAGCGCGATCCCGCCGCTGCAGTCGCTGCGCGCGGTCTCGAACCTGGCGAGCGGCATCGGCTGCGCTTCGAGGTCGACCACGTTGATGGCGCTCGCGTTCAGCGCCCCGTGCACCGCGCGCTTGAGCGCCCTGGCGGCGCGCGAGGCATCCCTGGAGGTGGTGACCACCGCGCCCTTCTTCAGCGTGGTGGCGTAGGCGCTGGCGAGCCGGACGCACAGCTCGGGGGTGATCTCGACGTTGACCAGGCCGGATATCCCGCGCGGCCCGAACAGCATGCGCTGCCCGCGGGATTCCCAGATCACGCTGGTGTTCACAACCGCGCCCGCCTCGATGGTCTTGAACGGGTAGACCTTGACCCCGGCGGACACATAACTATCCGGCTCGATCACGCACTCGTCGCCGACGATCGCGCCTTCCTCGATCCTGGCCTGGCTCATCACGTCGGTGTTCTTGCCGACGACGCAGCCGCGCAGGTTGACACCGCGGCCGAGGTACACGTTGTTGTGCACGATCGCGCGGTGCAGGAACGCGCCCTCCTTCACGATGACGTTGCTCCCGACGACGGTGAACTCGCGCAGCTGCGCGCCGGCCTCGACCTTGGCGTAGTCGCCGATGCACAGCGGGCCGCGCAGCACCGCGTCCGGGTCGACCTCGGCGCCCTCGGCGACCCACACCCCCGGCGATACCTCGAACCCGTCGATCTCGACGTTGACCCTGCCGGTCAGCACGTCGGCCTGGGCCTTCACGTAGCTCTCCAGCGAGCCGACGTCCTCCCAGTAGCCGTCGGCGATCCACCCGTACAGCCGCTCGCCGTTCTCCAGCAGCTTCGGGAAGACGTCGCCAGACCAGTCCACCACCTGGCCGGCGGGCACGTGGCCGAGCACCTCGGGCTCCATCACGTAGATGCCGGTGTTCACCGTGTCGGAGAACACCTGGCCCCACGTCGGCTTCTCCAGGAACCGCTGGATCTTGCCGTCGTCATCGACGATGACGATGCCGAACTCCAGCGGGTCGGGCACCCGCGCCAGCGCGACGGTGACCAGGGCGTTGTTGTCCTTGTGGAAGGCGATGAGGTCGGACAGGTCGATGTCGGTCAGCGCGTCCCCCGAGATCACCAGGAACGGCTCGTCGCGCAGTGCGTCCTCGGCGTTCTTCACGCTGCCCGCGGTGCCGAGCGGGGTCTCCTCGGTGGCGTACTGCAGCCGCATGCCGAAGTCCTCGCCGTCACCGAAATAGTTGCGCACCATCGAGGCGAGGAAGTGGACGGTCACGACGGTGTCGGTCAGCCCGTGCCGCCGCAGCAGCCGCAGCACGTGCTCCATGATCGGCCGGTTGGCCACGGGCAGCATGGGCTTCGGCTGGCTGGCCGTCATCGGGCGCAGCCTGGTGCCCTCGCCCCCCGCCATCACCACCGCTTTCACGGCACCACCACGGGCTCCACCGCCGACATGTCTCCTTTCTCCGGTTAACCCGACCGCGATTCGCCGGAGGCCGGCACCCGCGCCTCGCGCTGGCTCGGCGGGTCTGCCGTCAGCAAGCGCCTCGCCTGTACGATGTACAGCAGGGCCGCGCACCAGTACAGGGCAGTTCCCCAGATAGCCATCGTCCAACCGGCTACCCTCGCAGTCTCGGCGTATGCGGCAACGTGGTGACCGAGGAAGAGCAACGGCAAGGCGTACAGCAGGCAAAGCGTGGCCGTCTTCCCGACAAAGCTGACCTGGAGCGCGCCCCAGCCGTGGCGGCGCAGCAGCCACAGCACCCCCGCCATCAGCACCTCCCTGGCTGCGAGGAGCGCCACCAGCCACCACGGGATGATGACGCGAATAGCCAGCGCTACCACGGTAGCCACGATGTAGAGCCGGTCGGCGGCCGGGTCGAGCAGCTGGCCGAGCCGGCTCTGCTGATGCAGCGCCCTGGCGATCTTCCCGTCGAGCCAGTCCGACACGCCGGCGGCGATCAGCAGCCCGATGGCACACCAGTCGCCGGTCGGCGAGCGCAGCCCGAGCACCAGCCACAGGAACACCGGAACGCCCGCCAGCCTGGCCACGCTGATGGCGTTCGGAATGGTCAGGACCTGGTCGGCGGGCTCTTCCGGCGGGCCCGCCGCCGTGTAGCCCCGGCCGCCGCCGTCGTCCTGGTGGGTCATGTGCCCCTCGTGTCTGCCGCTGTTGCCCCAGCGGGACGACCCCAGGTAGCCCCCCGCGGGACCGCACGGCCGAATCTACCGGGCCGATGGCGTGCAGGTGCACACTGGCAGGATGCGGACGGCACCGGCAGCGCTGGCCGCGCTCGCTGTCCTCACCGCGACCGCCGGCTGCTCGACGACGCCGACGGCCCGGCCGCCCGGTTTGCCGTCGCCCGGCAGCGCGGCCACGCCAAGCGCGAGCGCCGCCTCGAGCCCGGGTTCACCGGCGTCGGCGGGCTGGTATCAATACCACGGGAACGGGGCCCGAACGGGTACTGTTGCCGGCCTGCCCGCGGCCGGGCGGCTCGCCGTGGCGTGGACGGCAGCACTCGGCGGTGCGGTGTACGGGCAGCCGCTGGTCGTCGGCACGACCGTCCTCGCGGCCACCGAGCAGGACGAAATCTACGGTCTGGACCTGGCAACCGGCGCGGTGCGCTGGCGCACCGGCGTCGGCACCGCTGAGCCGCTGAGCGAGCAGCCGTGCGGCAACCTGAATCCGCTCGGCATCACCAGCACCGGCGTGTACGACCCGCAGAACGGACTGGCGTACTTCGTCGCCCAGTCCGGCACCACCGAGCACGTGCTCGTCGGCCTGAACCCCGCGTCCGGCGTCGTCGAGGTACGCGAGGATGTCCCCTCGCCCGACCACCAGCCGTTCTATGACCAGCAGCGCGGCGCCCTCGCACTCGAGGACGGGTACGTATACGTGGTCTTCGGCGGGCACTACGGCGACTGCGGCCCTTACACCGGCTCGGTGGTTGGCATGCCGGCCAGTGGCCACGGCGCCGTCTATTCCTACCAGGTGCCGACGGCGAAGCAGGGCGGTATCTGGGCGGCGGGCGGCCCCGTAATAGGGCCGGACGGCACGATCTACGTCAGCACCGGCAATGGCGCGCCAACGCAGGGCCCCTACGACGGCAGCGACTCGGTCACCGCCCTGACACCTCAGCTGACCGAGATCGGCATTTTCGCGCCGACCGACTGGCGCACGCTCAGCGCCGACGACCTCGACCTGGGCTCCATGTCCCCCGCGCTGCTGCCGGACGGGCAGATCCTCCAGGTGGGCAAGAGCGCGACTGGTTACCTGCTCGACACCGCGCACCTCGGCGGCGTCGGCGGCCAGGTAGCGGCCGGTCCGGTGTGCGCCGCTTTCGGCGGTGCCGCGGTGAGCGGCAGCGTCGTCTACGTGCCCTGCCTGACCGGACTCGCCGCGGTGAACACCGCCGGGTCCGCGGTCAGGGTCGTCTGGCGCGGGCCGGCCGACGTGTGGGGCTCGCCAGTGGTCGGCGGCGGCGCGGTCTGGGTGGCCAGCCCGGACTCGGGGGTGCTGGATGAGCTGAGCCCGGCCACCGGCCAGGTCAGATACCAGCTGCGGGTGGCCAGCGCGCTGCCGCACTTCGTCTCGCCCACGCTGTCCGGCAGCCTGGTCCTGGTCGGCACGCTGACCGGGGTAACCGCGGTGTCCGGCGGCTAGCTGGGCTGAGGGCTAGTCGGCCTCCTCGACGGGCAGCACGTGCAACTCGACGTCGCGGGCCTGCCGCACGAGCTCGCGTAGCACCGGGTAGCGGCCCGCCGGGCTCGGCTTCGCCCTGGCGAGGACGAGCTGCGTCACCTTGTTCTGGGCGGCGAACTCGGCCAGCGCGCCGGCGGTCGAGGGCGCGCCTCGCGAGGCCGCCGACGACGCCGCGGTCAGCACCACGAACTCGCCGCCGAGCTGCTCGGTGAGCCTGCCGTACTCGCTCACCACGCCGTCTTCCCCGGCGTCCGGCTGCGCGGTGCGGACGGTGGCGACCCGGAACACCCCGTCAACGCCCGCGGCCTGCGCGGCGGCGCGCCGGATCAGCGCCTCCATGCCGGGCCGCGGCGCCGCGCAGGCGAGGATCGACGGCTGTCGGTCCTCGCCGGGTGCCTCCTCGAGCCCGGTCGCAGGCTCGCCCGCGTAGGCGGCCAGTCGCCGCTCGCCGTGCTCGGCAACCAGCGCGAACGCGCGCTCTCGCGCGGCGCGCAGCACGTCGGGCGCATACGTCGTGGCCAGGGCCTGCGCAACCTGATCGGCCGGCACGATCTCGCCGCGGCGGACCCGGTCCGTCAGGATGGACGGCGGCACGTCGACCAGCTCGATCTCGTCGGCGAGCGCCAGCAGCCCGGCCTCGTCGAGCAGCACGGGCCCGCCGGCCGGCGCGACGCCCAGCCTGCCGAGCTGGACCGTGCCCACGACCGTGATGCCCGCCTCGGCGAGCCGGCGGGCGGCGGCGAACCGACTCTCCGCGGTCGTGGTGCCGCCGGTCAGGTCATCGATGCAGACGACCTCAGGCCGCCTGGCGAGTACCGCGGCGGTATCCAGCGTGCGGCCGTCGCCGACCAGCTCAAGGCCCTCGAGCTCGGCCAGTACCCCTTCGCGATCGTGCGCGTCGACGGCGCCGACGACCACGTCGCCGCCACGCGAGCGGCGCCGGCCCGCCTCCTCGAGCATCGCGGTCGTGGTTCCGCAGCCCGGCGCGTAGCCGAGGTAGACCCTGATCGTGCCGCGCGGACGCGGCGCCGCGGCGCCGTCGGCCGTCACCGGAGCGCTGCCCGGCTCCCCCGGCCGTTCTGGACCAGGCGCGGTCTCGATGTACAGGTGCAGACCGGTCAGCTGGCCGGCCAGCCGCTCGGGCAGCGTGCCCCGCCACCGATCCAGCAAGCCCGGCGGGAGCGCGGCCAGCACCAGGTGCCGGACATTCAGCTCTTGCACCGCGGCGACGATGGCGGCGCCTGGATCGCGGGTCTCCCGGATCAGCACGGTGGCCGCGCCAGCCGTGGCGACTGCCTCGGCGCGCTCGGTGAGCTCGTCGGCAGCGGCGCCCTGCTCGCGCAGCAGCAGCACGCGGCACCGCGCGCCGCGCTGCCTGGCCAGCCGGATCCCGCGCCGGACCAGCGCCTCGACGTGCTCCGGCCGCTTCACCGCGACCAGCACGTCACGGGCGCGACTGCGCGCGGCGTCGGAGACCCGCGCGGCCTGCCCGGTCGCGCCCTGCGCAGCCGACCACTGCGCCACAAGCCGGAGCCCGATTTCCCGCAGGGCCGCGAGCCTGGCGGGCTGAAACTCGGTGCGCAGCGCCGCGTCGATCTGGTCCGGCGGATAGATGTTGCCGTGCCCGAGGCGCTTGCGCAGGGCCTCCGGCGATGAGTCGACGAACTGCAGCGCGTCGACGCTCGCCAGCGTCTCGTCAGAGACGGTGGCCGGCGCCGGGGCGCCGGTGATCGCCGCCACCTCGTCAGCGGCGCGGGCCACGTCCGCCACCTCGGCCGTGCTGATCACGTGAATGCCGGCAGTGCGCAGCGTCTCGATGGCAGCGGTGTGGCCACCGAGGTCGTCGACGAGCGCGACGGCGGGCTTGCGCTCCAGCAGCGCGGCGACATCCAGATCGGCGCTGGGTTCGGGGACGGATCCGGTGGCTCCCGGCGGTACCGTCTCCAGGCCGCCGAGCGCCTCGACCGTGTGCGGCCTGCCGTGCGTCTCGGCGAAGCCGATGACGACGTCCTCGCCCTGGGCACGCAGCGCCTGACCCTCCTTGAGCATCGTGTAGGTAGTGCCCGCGCCCGGCGCCGGGCCGAGGTAGACCGTGAGCGATCCCCTGGCGGCGGGCCGCGGGGCCTCGGCGATGGTGGCCCCGATGCCCTGCTCTTCCCGGATGATCTCGCCGCGGGTCGCGTCGTAGTCGTACAGCTCCGCGTACCGGCCCCAGTTCACCGCGACGTCGAGTTGCCGCGCCGCCTCCTCCTCGCCGTAGCTGGTGCGCAGGATGTCGGTGAAGAATCCGGCCGGGAGCGTGTCGTCCCGGCTGCCGCGCAGGCTGCGGTAGATCGTGCGGACCAGCGGCGCGTGGTCGAGCGACGCCCGGGCGAAGATCTCCTTGGAGTCCTGAATGCTCGCGCCCGCGAACACCTGCCCGTTACCGGTCAGCTCCAGCCGGTCCTCATGCAGGCCGGCGAAGCCGAGCAAGACGAGCGCGTCGACGAGCGGCAGCAGGTCGTCGACCTCCAGACCCAGGTTGTCGGCCAGGTCGGCCAGGTCGGCAGCGCCACCGTGCCGGGCCAGCAGGATCTCGACCAGGCCCGACAGCCCGTCGACGGTGGCCTGCGGGAGCGGCGTGTCGCCGATGGTGCCGGACGGCGCCGCCCCGCCGGTGGCGGCTGGCTGCTCCTCGGTCGGAGTGCGCTGCGTCATCATCCGGTAGATCTGGTCGACCAGCTCATCGAAATCCGGGGTGCGCCGGCGGCGCGGCCGTGGCAGCGGGTTGACCAGGTCGAAGCGGATCCGGCCGGGGTTGGTGCCGAGCACGAGGATCCGGTCGGCCAGCAGGACCGCTTCCTCGATGTTGTGCGTGACCATCACGATGGTCTTGGTGGGGAACTTGTGCCCCTCCCACAGCTCCAGCAGCTCGCCGCGCAGGTTCTCCGAGGTGAGCACGTCCAGCGCGCTGAACGGCTCGTCCATCAGCAGCGCGGCCGGCTCGACCACCAGCGCCCTGGCGAAGCCGACGCGCTGCCGCATACCGCCGGACAGCTCCTTGGGATAGGCGGTCTCGTAGCCGTCCAGGCCGACGATGTCGATCGCGCGGAGCGCCCGCTCGGTCCGCTGCTCCGACGGCACGCCGCGCGCCTCCAGGCCGAGCTCGACGTTCTGCTGCACGGTCAGCCAGGGCATGAGCGCGAACGTCTGGAAGACCATCGCGGTCTCGCGGTTGGTCCCGGTCAGCGGCTTGCCGCGGAACCGCACCTCACCCTCGGTCGGGGTCATGAGGCCGGCGATGCACCGCAGCAGCGTCGACTTGCCGCTGCCGCTCCGGCCGAGGAGGGCGACGAACTCCCCCTCGGCCACGTCGATGTTGATGTCGTCGAGCACGGGCAGGGGGCGGCCGCCAGGCCCGGAGAACGACTTGCTCAGGTTCCGCACGCTGATCAGCGGCGGCCCGGAGACGGACCCGGCCGACTGCGCCGCTGACATCACGGGGCTGCTCATGCCGGCGCGAACCTCGTCTCGGCCAGCTTGTACAGCCGGCGCCACACGAGCACGTTCAGCCCGGTGACGTACAGGGACATGACCAGCAGACCGGCGAACAGCTCGGGCAGCAGGTGGGTCGAGCCGCTGTTCAGCGCGATGAACGAGCCGAGGCCCTTCGCGACGAGCTGCTTGTGGTTGTAGGAGACGATCTCCGCGACGATGGTGGCGTTCCAGGCTCCCCCGGCGGCGGTGATAGCGCCGGTCACGTACGCCGGGAAAATGCTGGGCAGGACGAACCGGCGCCATCGGTCCCAGCCTCTGACACCGAGGTTGTCCATGGCTTCCTTCAGATCAGAGGGCACCGCGCTCGCGCCGGCGATGACATTGAACAGCACGTACCACTGCGTACCCAGCGCCATCAGGACGATCGCGCCAAAGTTCAGCGGCAGCCCTATATCCAGGAACACCACGATGGCGAACGGGAAGATGAAGTTCGCCGGGAAGCTGGCCAGTATCTGAACGATCGGCTGCATGAACTGGGCGACCCGCGGGTTGAAGCCGATCCACACGCCGACGGGCACCCACAGGACCGAGGCGATCGCCACCACGGTCACGACGCGCAGGAACGTGACAAATCCATCCGTGAACGCGGTGCCGAACACCGCCAGTCCGTCCGCGCCGGTCGCGATGTAGGTAAGCATGCTGTACAGGCCAAAGCCGAGCGCGATCGTCAGTACGGCAAAGAATGCCACGTCCGCGGCCCGGCGCCTGGTCTCGTGCACGCCGAGGCTCTGGTCGTCGATCCCGGTCACGCGGCCCATCACCCGGTTGACCGGGAGGGCGAGGGCCTGCCGGCCGCGCCCGAGCGCGCGCGGCCAGTTCGACCGGCGCAGCGTATCCAGCAGCAGCGACCTGGCCTTGAGCTCCGACTCGGACTGCTCGTTCCGGAACTTCTCCACGTAGGCGACCA
Source organism: Streptosporangiaceae bacterium (assembly GCA_030038295.1). GTDB lineage: Bacteria > Actinomycetota > Actinomycetes > Streptosporangiales > Streptosporangiaceae > JAJYUU01. The sequence goes on along the minus strand of JASHPF010000216.1, from coordinate 8,521 downwards.
GCGGCCGCCAGAAGAAGAAGTTGACCACCAGGATGATGATGATCATCGTGATGATGCCCCAGACGACGTCGGCCAGCTTGCCCTCGCTCTCGGCCACGCCGACATACGACCCCACGCCGGGCAGCGTGTACTTGCGATTGCCCACCGTGATCAGCTCGGAGGCGGTCAGGAAGAACCAGCTGCCGCCGAAGCTCATCATGCCGTTCCAGACCAGTCCGATCGCGCCGCCCGGCACGTCGATGGTCCAGAACCGCTTCCACCGCGACAGGCCCATCAGCTTGCTGGCCTCGTCGAAATCGGCGGGCTGGCTGATCAGGGAGTGGTAGAAGGAAAACGTGATATTCCAGGCCTGAGACGTGAACACGGCGAAGATCGCCGCGCACTCGTACCCGAGTTCCGAGCCGGGAGAGAGAGCGACGAAAAACGTCACCGTGATGGCCAGGAAGCCGAGTACCGGAACCGACTGGAGGATGTCCAGCGCCGGAATCAGCACCCGGCGCCAGCGCCGGCTTCGGGCCGCGACATAGGCGTAGCCGAGGCTGAACGCGTACGAGAGGACCAGCGCGATAAACATCCGCAGCAGGCTGCGGGCGGCGTAGTAGGGCAGGTTCGACGGCGACAGGCTGATGGTCGCCGACGGATGGACCGGTGCCCGCGCGCCCGCGCCGACGCGAACGACGACGTAGATCAGCAGCAGCACGCCCGCGCCGACGATCACGTCCAGCGGCTTGAACCTCAGCCGGTCGAGGGTCTCGCGGCTCGGGAACGTTGGGGTAACTGCCACGGCACCAATGATGCCGGGGTTGCGCACTCGGCCCTAGCCTGGCGCAGCGTTCTGGCGGTCGGGGTCACAACCCGGCACTCTATCCGCGGGTCTGGCGAATGTGCCGAGATCGGGTCGGCGTCACCGACGGCGACGGGACATCATCCGCCGGGCCACGAGCGGTACGACCAGAATGAGCCACCACGCGTGGGAGCCGCGGGCACCGGTTCCGCTTGAAAGGAGCGCGGCGGCGACCACGGCCACCGCGATCAGGCCCACGACGACCGGCGCGGGCGGCCAGGCCCGGCCGGCCCTGGCCGCCATCCCGCCGGACTGGCTGGCCACCTGGCCAGCCGGAGCGATCGGCGGCAGGTCCGCGATGAGCGGTGCCAGCTCCCCGAACGTCCGAGCCTGCAGCGCCACGCCGGTGCGCTCGTCGAGCTCGTCGACCGTCAGCCGACCCGCCTGGAAATGCTCCCCGAGCTCGGCCACGACCGCATCCCGGTCGGCGTCCGATGCCCGCATGGTGCCCGGCGGATACTGCCGGGACCCGTCGTTCATCGCTACCACCCCTCTGCTCTGATTCTGCCGCCCCTGGGCCCCGCCCACTGGTGACAGATGTCACCGACCGTCGGTCAGTGCGTAGCGAACCGGCTGACCGGGCATGTTCACCGGACCGCCGGGCACGGGGCTAACGGTGGTCAGGCACGGGGGAACAGCCGCACGTGACGCCCACAGCGCAGGGGCTGGATACCCTGCTCGCCGCAGTCCTGGTAGCCGCGCTGGCGCCGGCCGTCGTCGCGATGCTGCCAGGCCCGCGGATCCCGCAGGTCGTGGTGCTCATCTTCGGCGGCATCCTAATCGGCCCGCAGGGCCTCGGTATCGGCCATCCCGCCAGCATCGAGCTGCTGTCCGATATCGGGCTCGGGTTCCTGTTCCTGCTGGCCGGCTACGAACTCCAGCCCGGCCAGTTGCGGCAGCGGTCGGGGCGGATGGCCATCATGGGCTGGCTGGTCAGCGCGGCACTCGCGGTCGGCGCCGTCGCGGTCCTCGCCTCCTTCGGCTTCGTCCGCGACTTCGTGCCCATCGGGCTCGCGCTGACGACGACGGCGCTCGGCACGCTGCTGCCGATCCTGCAGGACAACGACATGCTCTCCGGCGACTTCGGTGCGTACGTGCTAGCCGCCGGCGCGGTAGGCGAGCTGCTCCCGATCGTGGCGATCTCAATCTTCCTCACCAGGCGCTCCGAGTACGTCGCGATCGCATCCCTGGCGGCGGTGCTCGTCGCCGCGCTGCTGCTGACCGCCGCACCACGGCTGATCGGGGAGCCCCGCCTGCGCGCGCTGATCAAGCAGGGCCAGCGGGCCACCGCGCAGGCAACGCTGCGCTGGTCGATTGTGCTGCTCATCGTGCTGCTGAGCCTGGCCGAGCACTTCGGGCTCGACGTCGTTCTGGGTGCCGTACTCGCCGGGCTCGTGCTGCGCCGCTGGACGCGCCGGATGGATGTTGACGTCAAGCCGCTGGAGGAGAAGCTGGAGGCCGTCGGCTACGGCGTGTTCATCCCGTTGTTCTTCGTCGCCTCCGGCATGTCGCTCGACATTCGCTCGATCATCCAGAACCCGCTCCGGCTCGTCGTGTTCGCGGCCCTGCTGCTGATCGTGCGCGGGCTCCCGTCGCTGCTGATCTACGCGCGCGCGCTGCCCTTCCGGGAGCGGCTCGAGATGACGTTCATCACCGCGACCACGATGCCACTGCTGATCGCGCTGGCCGCGATCGGCCTGAGCGACGGCGTCATGCTGCCCTCGAACGCGGCGGCACTGGTCGGCGCTGGGGTCGTGTCTGTCCTGGTGTTCCCGGCCGTCGCCACGCTGCTGCGGCGCAGCGCCGTCAGAGCCGAGCGGCGATGAACGCCGCCAGCGTGCCGAGGGTCTCCAGGGCGTCCAGGTTGAGGTCCTCGGCGGCAACGTCGACGCCGTAGCGGCGCTCCAGCTGTCGTAGCAGCAGCGTGCCGGCCAGCGAGTCCAGCCCCGCGCCGCCGCCCAGCAGCGCGGTCGTGGCGGGGATGTCCCGCAGCTCGTCCCGCCCGGTGACCTCGGCCAGCAGCACGCGGAGTTCGTCGGCCACCCGGTCGGCGGCGGCCGTCACGACCGACCCGGTGTCACGACGAAGTCGGGCAGGCTCGGCAGGTCACCCGTCAGCTGCCGGCGGAACAGCGTTCGCCCGTCGGCCGTGACCGTGCCTGGCTCCGCCCGGAAACCCGCCGCCGCCAGCGCCAGCCGAAACGGCACGTTGCGGTCGGTCACCCGGCACGGTACCGCCAGCTCGGTGGCGCCCGCCGCGGCGGCCGACCGGCACAGCGAGGCCAGTAGCGCATCGAGCGCCCCGCGGCCGAGCGCGCGGCACGACATCATCACCAGCGGCACGGTAGCGACGCCAGGCTCCGGCGGGCGGCCCCCGGCGTCACCCAGCAAGATCGCCGTGCCCACCAGGCCGTCGTCGCCGAAGTCGTCGGCAAGCGCCACCGTGGTGACCTGCGCGCCGGGCGAGGACAGCAGCCGGGCCAGCTCGGCGGCCGGCACCGGCTGTCCGGCCGAGTTGAGCTGGTGGGTCCGCACCGACAGCTCGTGCAGTCTGGGCAGATCGGCCGCTGTCGCCGGAGCGATGGTCACGCGCGTACCCACGTGCCGCAGGAACTCCGCCCGGGAGCCGCCAAACTCTCGTGCGGCCGCCTGACGACGTCGCCGGTCGGCATACAGCTGACCACGCCGGCGCGCCTCGGCGGTCACCGCCGGCGGGCTGAACTGCGGCCAGCTTGCCGCCTCGGCGGCGTCCTCCGGCGTCAGCACGAGCACGCCGGGCAGCGCCGCCGCGACCTCGGCGCGGTCCACCATGTCGTCGTCGACGAACGCCATCGCATCGGGCACGATGCCGAGGTCGGCGGCGATACGGCCGATGGCGGCTGGCTTGTTGTCCCAGCCGCACTCTGCGGCGGCGAAGTCCAGGCCGGCGAGCCGCTGCACGTAGTCGGCTGCGGCCGGCGGGTTGCGGCTCGCCACTGCCTGCAGGATGCCGCGGCTGGCCAGTATCCGCAGCACGCCGAGCAGCACTGGGTCCGCGGGCGGCGGCTGCTCCTTCGACTCCAGGTAGACGCCGTCGAGCAGGGTGTTGTCGATGTCCCAGACGACGCACTTGACGACGGCGCCGGCCGCGCCAGCGTCGGCCGGCGCGCTAGGCACCTGTTCCGCCCGAGGCGAGCGTGATTCTGCGCTCCATCGTGAGGTGTGTGGCGGTGAAGCCGAACTCTCGGTACAGCGTCCGCATGCCCAGATTCGCGGCGTGCACCTTCCCGGTCAGCTGGGTCAGCCCGGCCTGAGCGGCCGCCGTCAGCACGGCCGCCATCAGCAGTTCGCCGACACGACTGCGATCGGGACCGGCTGACGTGGCGAGCGACCGGAAGTTCCCGTACCGGTCGCCCGTCAGCGAATTCGTCCGGGCCGACACCCACGCCCAGCCGACCGGCACATCCGGCGCCGACTCGGCAACGGCCACCAGCGTGATCTCCCCCGGCTTGCCGAGCGCGCCGCTGACTCGCTTGCGGTGCAGCGCCGGATCGGTGATGGCCTCGTCGGCGAACGAGACGACGGCGATGTCGATCTCGTAGCCGACGATCGCCTCGACATCGGCGGCCGTAGCGGGCCGGACGAGGTAACCGGTCATCGGCTGCCTTCCCGCGCCGCCCCGTCGGCCCGAACGCGGCGCGACTGCTGCGCGCCTCCGGCGACGCCCCGACCCCCGCGCGACTGGAGCGGCATGGGCCGGAACACGGTGCCGCCGCACGCCGGGCAGCCGGCCGCCTGCAGGGCCGCGATCTGCGGCCAGCGGGCGCCAGGGCCGACCTCGGACACCGCGCGACAGCGGGCGCACCGGTAGGGCCGGGCGGCGGCCGCCCGGTTGTCGGCCGTGTACAACGGCCCCTCGTAGTCGCCCTCGATCAGCGGCCTGGCGCCCGCGACGGTTCGCAGGTGGTACAGGTTGCTGGTGCCGGCCAGCACGCCCGCGCCCAGGTATTCGTTGAAGCCGGGCGTGAGGGACCGGACCAGCAGCCCCATCTCGGCCATGGCCTGCTGCACGAGCAGCGTCTCGTCCGGCCGCCGCGCGCCGAAGGAAAAGAAGACGTGCCGACCCGGCTCCGGCACCAGCGCGGACACCGCGCGGCTCAGGAACAGCCGGGCGCCGGGGACCGTGTACGGCGGATCGGTCAGCACCACGTCAAACCCGCCGGCGAGCGATGCTGGCAGCGGCCGGCGCAGGTCGTGGTGCACCGTCTCGACGGTCGTACCGGTGCCGGCGACCTGCTGGTCGATCCAGGCCAGGATGTCCGGGTCGGCGTCGACGACGGCCAGCCGACGGACCGCCGCTGGGCTGCCGGTCAGGGCCGCGTAGTGCGCCACCGCGACGGACACGAGATCGTCGTCGCCCAGCAGCACGATCCGCTGCCCGGCCAGCGCCCGCGCCCGCTGCAGCCGCAGTACGCGGCCCACCTTGGTGTCCACGGTGCAGTGCGTCTGGTCAAGCTCGGCCTTGGCACCGGGGGTCCCCGCCGAGACCGCCTGCAGCATGGCGGCTAGGCCGGCCAGCTCCGGCGGCACGATCTCGCCGCGGCCGCCGCACTCGGGACATGTGACGCGCACGCCGCCGGCGAGGCTGACGTCGGCAATCGCGGCCCGGCCGCTCGCCGTGAGATGGACCGGCCGCTTGCTATCGACGATGCCGTGCCTGCGGAGCTCGTTGCACGCGGCTGCCACGATCGGCACGGGCAGCTCGGCCAGCCGGGCGATCTCGCGCACCGGGGCCGGCTCGGCCGCCAGCACGGCGGACAAGATGTCGCGGATGCCGGATTCGCCCTCTGCCAGGCCGACCGCCGTGGCGACCTCCGTCACCACTTCGTCCACGTCCATCGGCTGCGTTTCTTGTCCCGGTATCGTCCGGCCGCCGCGTTGGGCGACCCTGCGCCGCTAGCCCGGGGACCAGGGGACGACCCGAGGACCCCGGCGGCCGGTACGGTATTCTCCCACATCATGCCGGGCATGGAAGCGGCCAGCAGCTACGCGGATCTGCGGCGTCACGAGGCTGTCTCGGCCAAGCGGCTATTCGCCGCCGACGCAGTCTGCACGCCCGAGTCGCCGGTGACCGACGTGGCCGTGCTCGCGGGCCTCGCTGGCGACGCCGTCCGGGCAGGCGCGGGCCACGTGCTCGCTAACAGTCACGTGGTGTTCCCCAACGGCGCGATCACGCTGGTCCTCATCCTGGCCGAGTCACACCTGTCCATCCACACCTGGCCGGAGGAGCGGCTGATCGCCATCGACCTGTTCAGCTGCGGCGCTATCGACGGGCCGCGAGTGCTGGCCGAACTGACCCGCGCTCTCCGGCTCGACCAGGTGCGGGTCACCGAGGTGGACAGGGGCAGGCCGGCCTAGCGCGTCGCCCCTAGCTGGCCCGCCGACATGGGTCGCCGAATGGTGACGTGTCACGCACGAGCAGCCAACGGACCTTGGCGTCGCCAGGGTGCGGCCCCGCCTCGCGGCACGGTCCTCGGCACGCTAACCCTCCAGTAGTTGGCCAATCACCCGCAACGGATGACCGCCGACGCCCTGCCGTGGGGAAAGGGGACAGGCGACTACTGACTCAGGGAAGGAAACAATGAAAAACGGCCAGACGTACCCCTCGACCGCATTCCAGCTGAACAAAACGTCGATGATGACCGGCGCCGTGCTGTTCGGTACCGGCGGCCTGATCGGGCTCATCGGCGTGATCGTCAGCGGGACCGCGCTGGCTGCAGCGTGCCGCCAGTGGTTCCGTGAGCTCGACGTTCCGCCCACCGAAGCGGTCAAGCACAAGTGGGGCCAGACGAAGGCAGCAAGCGCCGCCGGCGCCGCCGCCTGGCAGCAGCACGACGGCGTTCAGCGCACGCACGCCTGACCGCACCGACTGAGCAGGTCGGCGCCCGGCAGGTTGTGCTCGGTGGTCCCTGCGCGGGCCGCTTCGTTAATTTTGCCTGCCGTCCCGGCGTCACGAGGCGGCCGTGCGGCCCGGGCCGCACGGCCGTCGCTGCATTCGGCGCGTACGCTATCGGCTGTGGCCCGGATGATCCGCATCATGGTCGCCGTCGCGCTGGCTCAGCTTGCGGCCAGCTGGCAGCTGGCCGGACACCCGGCGACCACCCCGACGGGGGTGCTCGCCCTCGCCGCCGTCGTGCTCGCCGGGATCCTGCTCGCGGTGCTCGCGCAGGCGCGGGTGCCCGGCAGTGCGGTCACGGCTGGGCCGTTGCGGAGCCGCGCCGTCGCGCTGCGGCGCAAATCATGGGGCGCGGCTTTCCAGCGCCAGCGCGACCCCGATGCGGCCGGGCGGGCCCGGCCGCGAGCACCATCGGCGGCCCCGGCGGCCGCCTGACCCGTTAGCCCGGCCCACGCGGCCGCCTCCGGCTGAGTATCTCGTCGACTTGCTGGAGGGCAGTCTCATGCTCGGATTCCTCAATGCGCCGCTGGGCGTCGCCTATCACTTCCTGTTCCTGCTGACCCAGCTGCTGGCGCCGCTGCCCGGCGGGCTGGCCGCCGCCGCGGCCATCATCCTGTTCACCGTGGCGGTCCGGCTGCTGCTGGCTCCGCTCAGCTTTGCCGCGCTACGCGGCCAGGCTGGCCTGGCCGCGCTCCAGCCGCGGGTCGCCGAGCTGCGCGCCCGCTACGCCCACCAGCCCGACCGGCTGGAGCGGGAGCTCGCCGCGCTCTACCAGGCCCAGGGCGGCACCCTGCTGGCCGGCTGCCTGCCACTGCTGCTGCAGTTGCCGTTCTTCAGCGTGATGTACCGGCTGTTCCTGTCTAAGACCGTGGCGGGCAAGCCGAACGCGCTGCTCACCAGGGACCTGCTGGGCGCACCCCTCGGCAGTCACTGGCTCAGCAGCGCGGGTCCGCTGAGCGCCCACGGTCTGGTGTTCCTCGGCGTGCTCGCGCTGCTGGCGCTCGCGTGCTTCGCCATAGCGCGGATCGGCCGGGCCAACAGCCAGGCCGACGCTAGCCGGGCCGACCCGACGCGCACCGCCAGCGGTATCGCCGGAATCGCGGGCCTGGTCACCCGCGTGCTGCCCTACCTCACCGTCGCCATCGCGGCGGTCGTGCCGCTAGCGGCCGGCCTGTACCTGCTGACAACCACGGCCTGGACGGCGGCGGAGCGGGCGTTCTGGCGGCGCTGGTCGCGGCGGCCTGGTCAGCTGCGGCCGACCGCGACGGCTGGGTAGCTCCGCGCCGCGGCCCGGAGCGATGGCCGGCCAGCTGCCGCAGGGCCGGTATCTGCACTGCCCCCACGGCAGCCACCTGGCTCAGTTCGACGATCCTGAGCACTACTTTCCCGGCTTGATCGAGTTCCTGACGTCGCTGTGAGCCGTCAACCTCGCCGCCACCGGCGCTGCCGGACCGGCCGGGCGCGAGTAGCTTAGATGCGGTTCACATCCACGATCGCTGCGGGAGGCCGGCCGGTGAGTGGCGGGGTCGAGCACCTGATCCTCTCGGGACCGGTGCTGCTAGCCATCCCGGTGGCGGCCGCCGCGGGGGCGGTCACCTTTCTGTCCCCGTGCTGCCTGCCGCTGGTACCCGGCTACCTGTCCTACCTGACCGGCATGTCCGGCGCCGCGGCCGCGCAGCGTCCGGACACCGAGGCCGTGCCCGCCGCGGCTCTGGTCGCGGCCGCCCCGGCCGTCGCGGCGCC
>JASHPF010000215.1 GCA_030038295.1 Streptosporangiaceae bacterium | reverse complement strand
ACGCCGCCGCTGGCGTGGCAGCCGGGCGCGCTGGCCATGCGCGCCGCGGCCCGGCGCCGGGCGACCTACGTCGTCGTGGCCGGCGATCCGCTGGCCGGCGTCGCGTCCGCCTGGCGGGCCATGTGGGACGTGACGAGCGGCCCAGTTGCCGCCGCCGCGTTCGAGCGGCAGGCGGCGGAGACCCTCGCCGCCTGGCGGGACAAGCTCTTCGAGCTGCCCGACTACTACCTCGTCGTCGTCCCGGCGCAGGACGTCGCCACCGGCCCCGACCTGTACCTGGGTCCGCTGCGCGCCGCCCGCCCGCACCGGGTGGCGGTCACCGGCACCGCCGACCGGACCACGGACGGCGCTTGGCGGACCGGGACGGCGAGCGTGCTGGCCGCGCTCCGATCACTCCAGCACGGGCCGTGGTGGCCACCGCTCGACGACCTGCTCGACGCCGCGCGCCGGTTCTACGCAGGGGGCCTTGCCGAGACGCAGCAGGCCCGGTATAGCTGACAGCGAATGGGTGTGAGCGGCGGGTGACCGCCCTCGCCCCTGGGTACAGGTGCGCGTAGCGACGCGCACAGGCCGGCTAACGGCGCGCGCGGCACGGCCACGGCGGTGCAGCGGATAACGAGGAGGTGGGCGCCATGCAGGCAGCTGTCGGCGACCGACTGCACGTGCACGGGAAGGTCGTAGGCCAAGCCGAGCACGCAGGCGAGATCGTCGAGGTCCACGGATCCGACGGTGCGCCTCCGTACCTCGTGCGCTTCGACGACGGGCACACGCGGCTGATCTTCCCTGGCCCCGATGCCGTCGTCGAGCATGTCCAGGACACCCGCTCGTCCAAATCCCGCCGCTGACGGCCGGCCCGTGCGGGCCGGCTGACCGCCAGAGGGCCACCCGGGACGTTGGCGGGACTCGCAAGCCTCCTCACCCTGGTTTGCGCGCGAATATATTAGCACTGTTATACTGCTTTTATTTTGCTGGCGAGACAGGGCCCGAGAACGGTGGCCGCCGATGACAGAGTCGACCGTGCGGGTCCGGTATCCGGCGATCGAGCCGTTCGAGCACGGCATGCTCGCGGCCGGTGACGGCAATCGTCTGTACTGGGAGGCCTGCGGCAATCCCGCCGGCAAGCCGGCCCTGGTGCTGCACGGCGGACCCGGCTCGGGCTGCAGTCCCGGTATGCGACGGTATTTCGATCCGGACGCGTACCAGATTGTGCTCTTCGATCAGCGCAACTGCGGGCGCAGCCAGCCGCACGCGAGCGACCCGTCGGTCAGCCTGGCCGCCAACACGACCGCGAACCTGCTGGCGGACATCGAGCTGCTCCGCGAGCACCTGGGCATACCACGCTGGCTGATCTTCGGCTGGTCCTGGGGCTCGGCGCTGGCGCTCGCGTACGCCGAGCAGCACACCGACCGAGTGTCCGAGGCGGTCCTCACCGGCCTCGGCACCGGCCGGCGGGCCGAGGTCGAGCTCTTCACCAGGGGACTGGGCGGGCTGTTCCCCGACGCGTGGCGCCGGTTCCGCGACGGGGTGCCGGCCGGATACTCCGATGGCAGTCTCGCCGCTGCCTACAGCCGCCTGCTTAGCCATCCCAGCCAGCCAGTGCGCGAGCAGGCGGCGCGGGACTGGTGCGACTGGGAGGAGGGCATGCTGCCGACCTCGGGCCACAATCCGCGCTTCGACGACCCTCGATTCCGGCTGGCGTTCGCGCGCATCGTCACGCACTACTGGAGCAACGACCACTTCCTCCGTCCCGACGGCGTGCTGCTATCGGCCGCCAGCCGCCTCGGCTCCGTTCCCGCCAGGCTCATCCAGGGCACCCTGGACCTGACCAATCTGGTCGGCACGCCGTGGCTGCTGGCGGCCGCCTGGCCGGGCAGCGAGCTGGAGCTGATCGATGACGCCGGCCATGGCGGCAGCGATCGCCTGCTGTCCGCGATCGTCGCCGCCACCAACTCGTTCGCTCGGGCGGGCGGCGGCCGTGGCTGAGGCCGCCGTGACAGCGCCAGGCGCGGCCGCCGATTCGCTCGTCGGGCTCGGCACGCTGCTCCGGCACGTGCTCGACCAGATGGATGACGACATCGCCGGGGTGCTGGCCGATCTGGGCACGCCCGGCTACCGGCCGCGGTTCAGCGCGATCGTTCGCGCGCTCGTCGCGCTCGGGCCGGTGCCGATCGCGACTCTGGCCCGCGCGATCGCGGTGACCCACTCGGCCGCCAGCCAGACGGTGGCGCAGATGGCCGCTCGCGGTTTCGTCGAGCTGCAGCCCGGCGAGGACGCCCGGCAGCGGGTCGTGCACCTGACCGACAAGGCGCGCGCCCTGCTGCCGAAGATCGAGGCGGAGTGGGCAGCCACCGCCTCGGCGGCCGCCGAACTGGACGCCGAGCTGCCGTTCCCGCTCGCCGAACTGGTGCCCGCGATCGCGGCAGCGCTCGCCAGGCGCCCGTTCCGGCAACGCATTCTCGAGTCGGCGTGGGCCAAGGAGCACCCCGATTTCCTCGCTGCCCTCGCCGCCGGCCGGAACGTCGGGTAGGCACCGCGATGCCAAGCCCGCGTCGCCTGCTCACGGACGTGACGCCGCTGCGCGAGTCGGCGCAGTTCCGCAGGCTCTGGGCCGGAACCACGCTGTCGGGCCTGGGCAGCGCGCTCACCAGCTTCGCCGTCCCGCTGCAGGTCTACGACATCACTCGGTCTTCATTCGCGGTCGGCGCCCTCGGCATCGCCAGCGTGGTGCCGACCATCACCATCGGCATGTTCGGCGGATCCCTCGCCGACGCCGCCGACCGGCGCAAACTCGTGCTCGCCACCACCTGTGGCCAGGCGGCGGTCGCGGCGGCGCTGGCCGCCCAGGCGTTCGCAGGCCTGTCTGTCGTCTGGCTGCTCTACGCGCTGATGACGCTGTCGTCCGCGCTCAGCGCTATCAGCCAGCCGGCCCAGCGCACCTTCGTACCGAGCCTGCTGCCGGCCGACCAGCTCTCCGCGGGCCTCGCGCTCAACCGCATCACCTTCCAGCTCATGCTCACGGTGGGCCCAGCGCTCGGGGGCGTCATCACCGCCGCCGCTGGCGGCCACCTGCAGGCCTGCTACCTGCTCGATGCGATCAGCTTCAGCGCCCGGCTGTATGGCGTGGGCCGACTGCCCGCGCTGCCGCCGCGGCCCGGCGCAGCCCCGGCCGGGCCCCGCGCCGTCGTCGCGGGCCTGCAGTTCCTGCGACGCAGCCCCGTGCTGGCGGGCGCATTCCTGGCGGACCTCAACGCTACGATCTTCGGCCTGCCCGTCGCCGTGTTCCCCGCGATCAACGCCGAGCGATTCGGCGGCAACCCGACAACCCTTGGCCTGTTCACGGCGGCCATCGGCGTGGGCGGACTAGCCAGCTCGGCGCTCACCGGCCCGATCGGCCGGATGCGGCGGCAGGGCGTCGTGATGCTGTGCATGGTCGCGATCTGGGGCGCGGCCTTCGCCGGGTTCGCGCTCGCGCACCCGCTCTGGCTGGTGCTGGGCCTGCTGGCGGTCGCCGGCGCCGCGGACACATTCACGGTCGTCATCAGGGGAACCATCGTCCAGACCGTCGCGACCGATGAGTTCCGCGGTCGGCTGACCGCCGCCGAGTACGTCATCGGCGCCGGCGGCGACTCGCTCGGCCGGCTGGAGTCCGGCACGGTCGCCTCCCTGACCACACCGACGATCAGCGCGCTGTCCGGCGGGCTCGCAACCGTGATGCTGGCCGGCGTGATCGGCCTGGCGCTGCCGGCCTTCGCCCGGTACCGGGTCGGCGCGGAAGGGAGCCGGGCCGCGTCCACCGGCGGAGCGGGAACGGGGCCGACCGTGCCCCCAGCCGCGGCAGCCGCGCCGCAGCAGTCCTGAGCCGCGCCAGGTTCCGCAGCGTGCCGACGGAAAGCTGCTTGGCCGGCCGGCTGCCGATGAGGTAGGCATGGCCGTATGGCTACCGAGGTCGCTCGGTACTGGCAGCACGCGGCCGTGGACGGAGTAGACCTGCTCCGCGCCCGGTTCATCACGCACCGGTACGGCCGGCACGCGCACGAGACCTACACATTCGGGCTGATCGAGGACGGGGTCGAGGAGTTCGACTACGGCGGCACGCTGCTGCGCGCGGGGCCGGGTGCGGTCGCGCTGCTCAATCCGGACGTGGTGCACACCGGCCAGGCCGCGACGCCATCCGGCTGGGCATACCGCGTGCTCTATCCGGACATCAGCGTCGTGGGGAGGGTGGCCGCCGAGCTTGGCTGGCGGCGCGGCACGCCGTGGTTCCCCGAGCCGGTGCTCTATGACCCCGCCACCGCCGCGCTGCTCCGCAGTGCCCACCGGGCCGCCGAGCACGGCGACCGGCTCGCCTCCTCGTCGCTGCTGACAGCCGCGCTGACCCGGCTGCTGCGGGCGCACTCCGCGGCGCGGCCCACCGACGCGCGTGAGCCGGCGAGCCGGGCGCCCGCCAGTGTGGCGGCCGTTCGCGACCTGCTGCCACAGCGGCTGGCCGACCCGCCCAGCCTCGCCGAGCTGGCGGCGGTGACGGGACTCAGCCAGTTCGCGCTGCTGCGCGCCTTCCGCCGGGAAACCGGCATGCCGCCGCACGCCTACCTCAACCAGTTGCGGGTGCGGCGCGCCCGGCTGCTGCTCGACGACGGGCTGGCGCCGGCCGACGTCGCGGCGCGGCTCGGGTTCGCCGACCAGGCGCACCTGACCAGGCACTTCAAGCGCATCCTCGGCGTCCCGCCAGCGGCTTACCAGCGGGAACGCCTGCCACTGCAGCCGGCCAGCTGAGCCGCGCGGACGCAGGCAAAAACGTTCAAGACCCGGCCGGCGGCTGGCGCCTAACGTCGGGTCATGCCGGCCGAGACGGTTATCCAGGCACCCGCCCGCCCCCCTCGTCCCGTCCGGGACGGTGTCGGCCTGGGCCTGGCCGTCGGCGTGTCCGGCGTCGCGTTCGGGGCCGCCGCGGTGGGCTCCGGGCTCAGCGTCTGGCAGGCGTGCGCGCTCAGCCTGCTCGCCTTCACCGGCGCGTCGCAGTTCGCGCTCGCCGGTGTCGTCGCCGCGGGTGGCAGCCTGCTGGCCGGCACGGCAGGCGCCATCCTCCTCGGCAGCCGCAACACGCTGTACGGCCTGCGGCTCGCTGGCGTCCTCCGGCCGCGCCGCGCGGGCCGGCTGCTCGTTGCGCTCGGCGTCATCGACGAGACCACCGCGATGACGCTGGCGCAGCCCGATCCTGACGCGGGCAACACGGCGTTCACGGCCACGTTCTGCACGCTGTACCTCACGTGGAACCTGGCCACGCTCACCGGCGCGATCGGTGCGGGGCACGTGGGCTCACCACAGGCGTTCGGCCTCGACGTGGTGGGACCGGCAGCGTTCCTCGCGCTCATCTATCCGCGGCTGCGAGCCGGGCGCACCGAGCGCGGGGTGGCGCTGGCGGGCGCCGGGATCGCGCTGGCGACCACGGCGGTGCTCCCAGTCGGCGTACCGGTAATCCTGGCCGCCGTCGCCGCACTGGTCGGCGCGCTCGGAGGCCCGGCCGTCGCCCACCAGCCAGCCCCGGACTCGGCCACAACCGACCCAGCCACAACCGACCCAGCCGCGCGGGGCCCGTCGTGACGGCCACCTGGGTCGCCGTGCTGGTCACGGCGGCCGGATGCTACGGATTCAAGCTGGCCGGGCTGACGGTCCCGCAGCGCCTGCTCGCCAGCGCGCGGGTGCGCAGGTTCGCCGAACTCGTCCCGGTGGCTCTGCTCGCGGCACTGTCGGCGGTGCAGTCCGCGACGAGCGGCCAGTCGATCACGCTCGACCCCGCCCGGCTGGCTGGCCTGGCCGCCGCGCTCGTCGCGCTGCTGCTGCGGGCGCCGTTCCTGGTCGTGATCGTGGTGGCGGCCGGCGCCGCCGCGGCGCTGCACGCCGTCGGCGTCTCGTGATCGGACCACCGGGTAAGGTCGCACCGTGACGGTCGCCATTGAGCAACTCACCGACGTAACCGACGACGTCGTCGACGCGTTCGCCACGCTCCTCCCGCAGTTGTCAGCGTCGGCGAAGCCCCTCGACGCTGCCGCGATCCGGGCAGTCGTAGCGTCGCCCGCCGTCACGGTGCTGCTCGCTCGCAGCGACCACACCATCATCGGCGCATTGAGCCTGGTCATCTTCCGCATCCCGACCGGCGTGCGCGCCTGGATCGAGGACGTCGTCGTCGACAGCGCGGCCGGGCGCAAGGGCGTCGGCACCGCGCTCGTGCGCGAGGCCGTCGACCGAGCAACACAAGCCGGCGCGCGTTCCGTCGACCTGACCACCCGGCCGGAGCGGGTAGCGGCCGGCAACCTCTACGAGCGCGCCGGCTTCACCCAGCGCGACACGCGCGTGTACCGCTACACGCCGGCCTCGGCTGCGCCCTGACCACTCACATCAGCCAATAACGCAGCCATGGTGCCCGGCTCGGCTGCGAGCGCGCGACAACGCTAGAGCTTGAGCATCTTCTTGACCGACGCAACGCCCTTGCTGAACGGGTCGTTCTGCGGCGCGGGCATCTGGCCCTGCGGTGTCGCCTGATCGACCATGTCGGGCAGCGCCTTGGCCACGTGATCGCAGGTTTCGTCCGGACTCATCCCGGCCTGCTTGGCCATGGCGTTGACCTGGTCCGGGTCCATCGCCTTCTTGATCTGACTGCCGCTCACCGGCTGATTCTCGCCGTGGCCGACCCAGGACTGAACCTGCTGGCCCAGCCCGGAACTGGCCAGCTTCGAGGTCAGCCCGTGCAGCCCACCGCTGGAGCTGACCAGCTTCTGGAGCGAGGCCACGCCCCCGTCGGTACCTTGCTGGCCGCCGAGCTTGGCCGTGGCTTGATCAAAAGTTCCCATGTCCGCTCCCCCCCGTATCGCCGCGGATCATCCGAATCCGCATCCACCTGGGTAACGGGGGGCACGCAGCCGCCGGGGAACGGCCCCCGAAGCCCCCGCAACTACCCCCTCGGGGACGACCCCCGAAGCCCGCGGCGGTCGTATCTGGCCCTGAACAGCCGGAGTTCTTCCCCCGCCCGCCGTGGGTAACCGGGGCGAGCGGGCGGCTAGCCGGCGAGCTCGGCCACGGCGCTGAGCAGCCTGTCGACCTCAGCCGCGTCGTTGTAGTGCACCAGGCCGGCGCGGACCGCGCTGCCGGAGTCCCGGATGCCGAGCGCGCCCGTCAGCTCCCAGGCGTAGTTGTGGCCGTTCCAGACATTGATCTCCCGGCCGGCCAGGTACGTCGCCACCTGCAGCGGCGTCAGGTGCTCGACGGTGAAGTAGGCCGTCGCCGTCCGGCTGGCCGCGCGCCCGTACAGCCGGACCCGCGGCATGCTCTCGAGCCCGGCCAGCAGCACCCCGAACAGATCCTCCTCGTACTGCTGCACCGCCGCCATCGACGCCAGCACGCGCTCCCGCAGCCCGGCACTGCCCGCGTCCGCGACGAGGCCGGCCAGGTGCTCGACCGCGGCGGTGACCCCCGCCATACTCGCGAACGGCGGCGTGCCCAGCTCGAACCGTTCGGGCACGGCGTCCGGCGACGGCACGAGCTTGTCCGGCCGCAACCGGTCCAGCAACGACGGCGCCGCGACGACCGCGGCGACGTGCGGGCCGGACCACTTGTAGGCGCTGGTGGCGTAGAAGTCCGCGCCCAGCGCGTGCACGTCGGTCGGCACGTGCGGGGTCGCGTGCACGCCATCGACGTAACTGAGCGCGCCGGCTGCGCGGGCAACCGCCGTGATGGCCGGGACGTCCGGGCGGGTGCCGAGCACGTTGCTGGCCGCGGTCACCGCCACCAGTCTGGTCCGGTCGCTGACCAGGCCCGCGTACTGGCCGGCCGGCAGTTCGCCGGTCTCCAGGTCTACCTCCGCCCACCGCACGGTGGCGCCGACGCGCTCGGCCGCCTGCACCCACGGCCGGATATTCGCGTCGTGGTCAAGCCGGGACACCACCACTTCGTCGCCGGGCCGCCAGTCGCGCGCGAGCGCAGCGGCCATCCGGTACGTCAGCGCGGTCATGCTCGGCCCGAGGACGACGCCGTCCGGCTCGCCGCCGGTCAGCGCCGCGATGGCCGACCGGCAGTCCGAGGTGATCCGGGTGGCCCGGTCGCTCGCCGGGAACGCACCGCCGGCGTTCCCGAGGCCGACCGCCTGGGCCGCGCCGATGGCCTTGATAACCGCCGCGGGAACCTGAGTGCCCGCGGCGCCGTCGAGGTAGGCGTACCCGTCAGCCAGCGCCGGATAGGCAGCCCTGATGGCCTGCACGTCGAGCTTTGCCACCGGTCATCCTTTCCGCCGCAGCAGCGGCCGCCCGGTCCAGCGAACCGGGGACCGCCAGCCTAGCGGCCTGCCCGACCCGCTGGCCGGCCCGCGACCCGAAGCGGCGAGGACCGCGAGCCACGGGTCGGCGTGCCGCCCGTGCCAGCCGGCCAGGCGTCCGTGCGACGCCGGCACCGGCAGGTGCGGCATCCCCGCTAGCCAGCCGGCCAGCACCGTGTCCGGATCGGCCGGGCGGTAGACCGTCCCGAGCGCGGCGGCGAGATCGGACGCGTGCAGGTGCCACTCCGCGCAAGCCGCGCCGGCCATCCCGCCGACCGTCACCACGGCATCCCGGTACTGGTGGTGCGGGAGATCCCAGACCGCGGCCAGCCTGGCCGCGTACCGCCGCGCCGCCACGGCGAAGGCCGCGATGTGCTCGTCGGGCGGCGCGTCTGGCAGCGCGGCCAGCTCAGCCGCGTTCTGCCGGGCGAGCTTGCGGGCCAGCGAGTCCGGATGGGCGCCGGTAGCCATCAGCCGCGCGTACCGGCTCACGGGCGCGTCATCGAGGTACTCGTGCAGGTCATCGGCGACGCACCGCAGGTGCGCGGCCAACTCGAAGGCACGCCACTCCGGGCACGGAGTCTGTGCGGCCCAGCTGACCGGGTCGAACCGCGCGGCTAGCTGGCAGATCGCGACGATCCCCGCGTCGTAGGCCGCTAACAGGGGAGTCCGCTGTCGCAGCGTCGCGGGCCGGTCCCCGGAAGCCGCGGGCCGGTCCCGGGAATGGGTGCGCTCCACGAGCCCCCCTCCAGCCAACTCCGGGCACGAGCACGCGCGCCGTCTGGCCAGAGTGCCAGAGTTACCCCGGCTTCGCCACCTGCCCCCTGCCCTCTCGACCCCGACGCGCAACCGTCCGCGCGATGGCCAGGCACCGAACGGCGCCTAGCGGCTGACCAATATCGGCCGACCGGCATTCAGACGACGCGCTGACTGCCGCGGGCAGTTGCGGGGAGGGCCAGGCAACCTCGAATCGCGAAACCCCTCCCCGGACGATTTTTCTTACCGGCGGACGACGGGGCCCGACCCCAGCTAGCTCGCCTGCGCCCCTGAATTGGCGACAGCGCATTTGCCAGCCTCGGCCGACTCAAACGGTGCGTAATCTGTCCGTTACCGAATCTCGCATTCTCGCAGCTTAAAAGCACAATGACGGACCGACTACGCGCCTGATAATCTGCAGATAATGCCCCCAGCCTCTGTCAGTCCGCCGCTGCATGCCCTCCAGACGCCGACTCAGGCCCAGACTCCTGCGCAGGCGCTGTGGCGCCTGCGAGAGTACCTGCGGCCGTATTACCCGAGGCTGTTCTGCGTCATCCTCGCCGCCGTCCTGGCGGTGACCGCCGAGACCCTAATCCCGATCGTCACCAAGTCGGTGATCGACCGCGTCGTCGTCGACGGCTTCCGGTCTGAGCTGGTACCGCTCGCCCTCGCGGCGATGGCGCTAGGCGTGCTGCAGGCCGGGCTGAACTTCCTCCGCCGGTGGGTGGTGGCCGGCGCCACCACCGGGATGGAAAAGACCATCCGCGACGACCTGTATCACCACCTCCAGCGCCTCGAGCCTGCCTTTCACGACTCCTGGCAGTCGGGCCAGCTGCTCTCGCGGGCCACCAACGACCTGTCCACGATCCGCAGGTTCGCCGGCTTCGGCGTCGTGTTCTTCATCACCAACATCTGGACGTTCCTGCTCATCGTGGCGCTGCTCATCCAGATGAACTGGTGGCTCGGCGTGCTGACGGGCTGCATGTTTGCGCCCGTCACACTGCTGTGCCTGCGCTTCGAGAAGCGCTACCGCCTGCTGTCCAGAAGGGCCCAGGACCAGCAGGGCGATCTGGCCACCTACGTGGAGGAGGCTGCCTCGGGCATCCGGGTGCTGAAGTCGCTCGGACGGCGCGACGAGGCGGCCACGCGACACCTCCGTCAGGCCAGGTTGGTGTACGGCACGCAGGTCGAGAAGGCGCAGCTGCGCGGCACCTTCTGGGCCGGGCTCGACCTGCTGCCCAACGCGGTCATCGCGCTGCTGCTGGTGTTCGGCATCCTCGCCGTCGGCCGGCACGAGCTGAGTCTCGGCGGGCTGGTTGCGTTCGTCACGCTGACCCTGCTGCTGGTCTGGCCGATCGAGGCGATGGGCTTCATCCTCGCCACCGGTCAGGAGGCGGCTACCGCAGCGCAGCGCATCTACGAGATCTTCGACACCCCGCCGCTCATCACGGATCCGGCTGCCGGGCCCGGCGCCAGCCTGGACCGGCCCGGCCTGTCCGCGGGTCGCTGGCGCGGCGGCCCGGTGACGACGAGCGCGCTTTCACGGGTCCCTGCCGTAGCGTCCGGCACCGGTCGTCTCGTCTTCGACCGCGTCGCCTTCCGCTACCCGGAATCAGCGGGGCCGGTGCTGCGCGATGTCAGCCTCGAGCTGAAGCCGGGCGAGACGGTCGCTCTGGTCGGAGCCACCGGATCCGGCAAGAGCACGCTGCTGCGCCTGGTCCCGAGGCTCGCCGACGTCACCGGCGGCCGGATCACCCTCGACGGCGTCGACGTCCGCGACCTGCCACTCCCGGAGCTGCGCAGCCGGATCGGCTGCGCATTCGAGGACCCCACGCTGTTTTCCGCCAGTGTCCGCGAGAACGTCGGCTTCGGCGTTCCCGGCGCCAGCGAAGCGGCGATCCTGGCGGCGCTGGACGCGGCACAGGCCGAGTTCGTCGCCGACCTGCCGTGGGGACTGGACACCAGGATCGGTGAGCAGGGGATGGCCTTGTCCGGCGGCCAGCGGCAGCGCGTTGCGCTGGCCAGGGCGATCCTGGCCCGGCCTGAGGTGCTGCTGCTCGACGACCCGCTGTCCGCGCTCGACGTGCACACCGAAGCGAAGGTGACAGCCGCACTCGCCAGCGTGCTGACCTCCTCGACCGCGCTGATCGTGGCGCACCGGCCGTCGACTGTCCTGCTCGCCGACCGGGTGGCCCTGCTCGAGGGTGGCGTGATCGTCGCGGTTGGCACCCATCACGAGCTGCTAGCCACCGAGGCGCGGTACCGCGAGCTGATGAGCGCCGACCAGCCAGCCGACGGTGCGGGCGGCGGAGCCGGCCACGGCGGCCGGGCCGCGCCCGGCGTGGCGGCCGGAGCGAACAGATGACCGCCCCCACCGAGGCCTGGCGCGGCATCGCCGCCGAGCAGGAAGACGAGATCACCGGCAAGCTCAGCGCTCTGCTCCGGCGGCGGTCCCGCGCGCTGCTCGCCGACCTGCTCGGGCCGTACCGGCGTCTGGTCACACGGATCTTCCTGCTGATCGTGGCCGCGCAGCTGGCGATGCTCGCGGGCCCCTGGCTGATCGGCGTGGGGATCGACAAGATCCCGCAGCTGGAGCACACCCACGACGCGGGGCCGATGGCGCTGGTGATCGTGGCCTTCGGCGCGTCCGTGCTCGTGCAGGCCGTCACCACGCGCGCCTACATCGCCGGCATCGGCCGTCTGGGCGGCCGGGTCGTGCTCGAACTGCGGCGACGGCTGTTCGCGCACTTCCAGGCTCTGCCGGTGGCCTTCCACGAGCACTACACCTCGGGCCGGGTGATCTCGCGACAGGTCTCCGACATCGACTCGATCTCGGACATGTTCGACGAGGGCCTGGCGTCGCTGGTCGCTGCGCTGCTGTCGCTGCTGCTGGTCGGCGGCGGGATGCTGCTGCTCGACTGGCGGCTCGCGCTCGTCGTGCTGGCAGGCTTCCCGCCGCTGGTGTGGCTGTCAGCCTGGTTCCGCCGCGAGTCTGCCATCGCCTACCGCCGCACCAGGACCACGATCGCGCAGGTGATCGTCCAGTTTGTGGAGACCTTCGGCGGCATCAGCGCGGTCCAGGCGTTCCGCAGGGAACGCCGTAACGAGGAGATCTTCGGCGCGCTGAACCAGGAGTACGCGGACGCGACCCTGTGGTCACAGCGGCTGCTCGCCATCTACTTTCCCGGCGTCACAGTGGTCGGCAACCTGGCCATCGGGGCGGTCCTCCTCTATGGCGGCTTCCGAGTGGTCGACCACCAGATGCAGGTCGGCGTCCTGGTCACCTTCCTGCTCTACCTGCAGCGCTTCTTCGACCCGCTGATCGACCTGTCGCAGTTCTACAGTTCGTTCCAGTCCGCAGGGGCCGCCCTGGAGAAGATCTCCGGCGTCCTGGACGAGCCGCCGGGCGTGCCCGAGCCGGACCACCCGGTGACCATGTCCGCAGCCGCCGGTCGGGCCCTCGGCCGGGAGGTGCGGTTTGACGCGGTCCGGTTTGCCTACCGCGCCGCCACGGTCCTGCCCGACCTCAGCCTGACGATCCCGGCCGGGCAAACCGTCGCGCTGGTCGGGAGCACCGGCGCGGGCAAGACGACGATCGCCCGGCTGCTCGCGCGTCTCTATGACCCGCTAGACGGCCGCGTGCTGCTGGACGGCACCGACGTGCGTCAGCTGGACGACCGCACGCTGCGACGCGAAGTGGTCCTGATCACCCAGGAGAACTTCCTGTTCAGCGGGTCCGTCGCGGATAACATCGAGCTCGGCAGGCCCGGCGCGAGCCGGGCCGAGATCGAGGCCGCAGCGACGGCGATCGGTGCGCACGCGTTCATCGCCGGGCTGCCAGGAGGCTATGACGCGGAGGTGGGCAAGAGCGGTAGCCGACTGTCCGCCGGCCAGCGGCAGCTGATCTCCTTCGCCCGCGCGTTCCTGGCCGCGCCCGCCGTCCTGGTGCTGGACGAGGCGACGTCGCTGCTCGACATCCCCAGCGAGCGGCTCGTGCAGGATGCCCTGCGAACCATCCTGGCTGGCCGGACGGCCCTGATCATCGCGCACCGGCTGTCGACCGTCGCCATCGCCGACCGGGTGCTTGTGCTGGAGCGCGGCCGGATCATCGAGGACGGCTC
>JASHPF010000214.1 GCA_030038295.1 Streptosporangiaceae bacterium | reverse complement strand
CTGCGGACGGGGTTGATGCTCTCGGCGCTGCCGGTCGGATTCGGAGTCGCAGCCCTGACTGCCGAGGCGGTGCTCCCGGCGAAGATGCGCAACCGCACCAGGGGAGCTATCGGCGCAGGCGCGTGTGCCGTAGTTCTGGCTATGCTCACCGTTATGGCTAGTTCATCGGTAGGAATGGTCCTGCTTCTGGGCCTGGTCGGGCTCTGCCTCGGTATCTTCGTGCCGGCCAACAACGCGCTCATCATGCGAACCGGCACGGCGAACACGGCCGGAACACTCGGCGGCCTGGTCAACGTGGCTCGGGGTATCGGTACCACGCTCGGCATCGCATTGGTCACGGTGGCCTTGCAGCTGGGCGGTCACGGGGCCGGTGGCCATCTCGATGGAACGCTGGCATGGGTGCTGCTCGCTGCCGCCGCGGCAGCGGCCGCAGCGCTCGTGGGCGTCATCCATCCGCGGCCAGCGTCGTCGGCCGGTGGGGGCGCGGTCGGCACCGCGGCCAGGGATCACTCCAGTGCGTTCGGCTGACCGAGCCGACGGGCCTGCCGCCGGGCCGGCTGGGCTCGAACTGGCCGACGCGGTATCGCGGCTGCGCCGGGCGATGCGCCGGGCCGCGCGCGCCCGCGGTCCGGGCAGGTCGCTGCCGGGCGGGCTGTCGGTGGCCCAGCTTGAGTTCCTGTCCTGTCTGGCAGAGAACCCGGCGGCGCGGCCGGGTCAGGTGGCCCGGCTGCTCCAGCTGGCGCCGAGCTCGGTGGCCACCCTGGTCAACGGCCTGGCCAGGACGGGTCTCGTGGTACGCACCGGCGGCGTAGCCGACCGGCGCACCGCGGTACTCGAGCTGACGCCCGCGGGCCATTCCGTGCTCGCGGACTGGGAGCACCTCAACGCGCAGATCCTGGCGGCCGCGCTGACCGCGGTGCCGGCGGCGAGCAGGCGAAGCCTCACCGCGTCACTGCCGGCGCTGCGCCAGCTGACCTCGGCGATCGACGCCCTGGCCGACGAGCCGCAGCCGTTACTGGTGACCGGCCGGGCCGTCCCTGGCGAAGCGGCCGCGGGCAGTCGGCGCTGATCGGCCGGCCCGGCCATCCGCGCGGCTGGTGCGCGGCCGGCTCACCGGGCGCGTTCCCGTAGGATCCCTGATCATGCGGGTCGATGCACTGTACGGGGCGATCGGCAGGTTCGCTGTCCGATTTCGCTGGCTAGTCGTGCTGATCTGGATAGCCGGCGCGATCGCCGCGGCGACGCAGCTGCCGTCCCTGTCCAGCGTCACTCAGGGAAACAACGAGAAGTTCCTGCCCGCGAGCGCGCCGAGCGCCCAGGCCGCCGCGCTGGCCGCGCCGTTCGGCACCGGGAACTCGCAGCCCATCCCCGTGGTCGCGGCGACCGCGGCCGGATCACTCACGTCGGCCGACATCACCGCGCTTGACCACCTGCAGGCTCGGCTGGCGACCGTGCCCGGCATCATCAGGGTCATCAACGCGGGCCGGTCGTCGGACGGGGAGGCCGAACAGCTGGTCGCGATGGCCAAGTTCACGGGTAGCGGGAACCCGGACTATGCCAAGAACCTCGTCGACGGGCTGCGCGCACAGATCGCTGCGGCCAAGCTGCCCGCCGGCCTCAGCGCGCACGTCACCGGCGACCTGGCGGTTCAGGTCGACCAGCAGAAGGCGTCCGGCAGCACGAGCAACCGAGTGCAGGCGCTGTCGGTGCTGTTCGTCATCCTGCTACTGGTCTGCATCTTCCGATCGGTCACGCTCGCGATTACGACCGTGCTGCCGGCCGGGATCTCGGTGACCATCGCCGGTCCGCTGGTGGCCGAGGCCGCCCGGCACGGCCTTCAGGTGTCCCCGATCGCGCAGCTGCTGCTGATCGTGCTGGTCATCGGCGCGGGCACGGACTACGGCCTGTTCCTGGTGTTCCGGGTCAGGGAGGAACTGCGGGCCCGCGACCACGACACCGGCGGCGAGCCGCATCCGGGCACGGCGGGAACGGCCCGCAGCGTGCTGGCGGACCTCGCGCGGCCGCGGCCGTCAGCCGCCGAAGCGATCATCGAGGCGGTCACCAGGGTCGGCGAGTCCATCAGCGCCTCCGCTGCGACCGTCATCGCCGCCATGCTGACGCTGCTCCTCGCCAGTTTCTCCTTTTATTCCGACCTCGCGTGGCCGTTCGCGATCGCGGTCGGCGTTATCTTGCTGGCCGGGCTTAGCCTGCTGCCGGCCCTGCTGTCCGTCCGGCTGTCGCTGCTCGCCGTGAAGCGCTCGCTCTTCCAGGCGCTGTTTGGCCGGCCCAAGCTGCTGCCGTGGAGCATCCAGGGCAGCGGGCGCGCCGGCGTGTGGGGGCGGGTGGCCGGCCGCATCGTGCAGCACCCGGCCCCGACCCTGCTGGCGGGCGTGGTCTTCTTCGGCGGTCTCTCGTTCGCCGTGCTCGGGTACGCCTCAGGCGGCTTCGGCGGCAACACCACACCGCCAGCGGGCAGCGACTCGGCGGCGGGCGCGGCGCTGCTGGCCAAGCACTTCCCGCAGTCGGCGGCGAACCCGACGAGCCTGATCTTCGAGTTCCCGCGGCCCGTGTGGGACGACGCGGCACCGCTCGCGTCGGCGACGACCGAGCTCCGGGCGACCGGCCTGTTCACCCAAGTCGCCGGCGCGCTAAACCCCGTGGGCGGGGTCACCCTCACGGCCGCGCAGTACCAGAGCCTCTACAGTGCGCTCGGGCCGCCTGCCAAGCTCCCGGCCACGCCCACGGCTGCCGACCTGCAGGACGGCCGCATTCCGGCTGGGACCTACCAGCTGTACCGGGTCACGGCGAACTTCGTCAGCCCGGATGGCCGCACCGTCCAGTTCTCGACCGGGCTGAAGTACGACCCGGGCAGCACGGCGGCGATGAACGAGATCCCGGCGATCAGGGCCGCGACAACGTCGATCCAGAAGTCCGTCGGCGCGAGCGCGTCGGGCGTGGCCGGAGAGGCAGCGGCGCTGAGGGACATCAGCACCATCTCGACGAATGACCTCAAGCACATCATCCCGATCGCCATCCTGGCAATTGGCATCCTGCTGGCGCTCGTGCTGCGGAGCCTCGTGGCGCCGCTCTACCTGATCGCCTCGGTGGGGATTTCGTATCTGGCCGCGCTCGGGCTGTCCGTGCTGGTCTTCATCAAGGCCGGCGGCAGCGGCGGGCTGGTGTTCTTCATGCCGTTCCTGATGTTCATCTTCCTGCTCGCGCTCGGCGAGGACTACAACATCCTGGTGATGACCCGGATCAGGGAGGAAGCGCGCCGGCTGCCGCTCCGGCAAGCGGTGGCCAAGGCGATCAGCGTGACCGGGACCACGGTGACCTCGGCGGGCCTGGTGCTGGCCGGCTCGTTCATCGTGCTCACGTTCGCCGCTGGCAGCGGGTCCGGCGCCAGCCAGGTCCGCGACATCGGGCTCGGGCTCGCGATGGGCATCCTCATGGACACCTTCCTGGTCCGTACCCTGCTGGTGCCGTCCACGGTGGTGCTGCTCGGCAGGTGGAACTGGTGGCCGTCGGGGCTCCGCCAGGACCAGGCTCCGGAGCTCACCGCTGCTCCGGTGGGTGACGTGGCTCCGGCCGCGGCCGGAGAAGCCTCCTAGCAGGCGAGCGCGATGGCGCGGATCTCGGTCGTCGTCCCCGTGTACGACGTGGCCGAGTTCCTGCCGCGCTGCCTGGATTCCATCCTCGCCAGCGCCGACGCCGACCTCGAGGTCATCGCGGTGGACGACGCTTCCCCTGACGCGGCGGGCCAGATTCTCGCGGATCGCGCCGCGGCCGATTCCCGGCTGCGGGTGATCCGGCTGACCGCCAACGGCGGCCAGGGGCACGCCCGCAACCTGGGCCTCGAGGCCGCCGCGGGGGACTACGTCTGGTTCGTCGACGGCGACGACGCGCTGGCAGACGGCGCGCTCGCGGCGGTCGACGAGACGCTGTCCGCGGTGAAGCCGGACGTGCTGCTCGTGGACTGGGAGAGCTGGCGCGGTGACCCGGGCCGCACGGCGCCGAACCCGGGGCGCGCGCTGCTCCGGACGGTGCCTTCGTCGGGTTGCATCCTCGCGGACCAGCCACGGCTGATCGACCTGACGATGACGGCGTGGAGCAAGCTGTACCGCCGCGACTTCCTCCGCGGGCTGGGCGTCGGTTTCGGCCCCGGCATCCACGAGGACATCCCGGTGACGTGCGCGGCGCTGCTGTCGGCAGATCTCATCGCAGCCGTCGACCAGGTGTGCTATCGCTACCAGCGGCGGCCCGGCTCGGCCATGACCACCACCAGCCCACGGCAGCTCGCGGTGTTCGACGCCTACCGGCAGGTGTTTGGTTTGCTGGCTCGGCGGGACGCCGCGGCACAGCCCGTGAGCGACGCGGTGCGCGCGGCCGTTTTCGAGCGCGCCATCTGGCACTACACCACGGTCCTGGAGACGACCGGGCCGGGTGTGGGCAGGGTTGGGCTTCCCGGCCTGGTGCCGCGCGCCGACCGGCGCCGGTTCTTCCACCGGATGCACGAGGATTTCGTGCGCTACCGGCCGGCCGGCTATCGGCACCCGCCGGGCGCCCGCGGCGCCAAACTGCGGCTGGTCGAGCGGGACGCGTACCTTACGTACTCGGTGCTGGAGCCGCTGAACCAGGCGAGGGTGGCGCTGCGCCGACTCGCGCGCGGCGCGAGCGCGTGAGCCGGGGCCGGTGGCCGCGGGCGCGCCCGCACGTCACACTGATGCTGTGCGAGGCGAGCCCGCGGGGACTCCGGCCGGGCCCGGGCTGCCGGAGTCGTGTCAACCGCCTGCCCGCAGCTGGCGCGCGTGGACGGTCGTGCTGCCCTGCCTCCTCGCGCTCGTCTGGTCGGGCCTGCTGATCCTGGCCGACGGCGCGATCGGAGTCATGGCTGGCTGGGATACCCCGATGCCGGGCGAACGCTGGGCCACGGTTGGCCTGGCCGGCCACTGCGTGCTGGCTGTCGGTTGCCTGCTTGTGCTCCTCGCGGGTCTCAGCGCGCCCCAGCGGCGCCGCGCGGCGGCGCTGACCGCCTGGCTGATCATCCCTGTCGCGTTCGGCTGGCTGGTCCTGACCGCTCGGCTGGTCGGCAGCGCCTAGCGGCCAGCGCGCTGTCCGGGCGCCGCGAGGCGGATCAGCAAGCGGTGCAGCGCCGATCACCGCATCGCGACCGTTTCAGCGCGATGGCGACCGCCCGAGAGCTATAGCGACCGGTGGGCGGGGTCGAAAGGTGCGAACCGGACGAATTTTCGGGTCCTACGGTCGCTATGCCTCG
>JASHPF010000213.1 GCA_030038295.1 Streptosporangiaceae bacterium | reverse complement strand
CGGGGTGGCCACCTTCGCGACCTCAACGACCCTGCCCGCGAGCGTCCGCTGCGCCGCGGCAACCTGCTCGGCGACGCCTGCCTGCTTTGCCCTCTCGGCCAGGTCGCGCCGCACGGCGATGACCCGCTCCGTGTAGGGGGTAGCCGCCTGCCTGGCCTTGCCCGCCAGTTCGCGCTGCACAGTGACGGCGTGGTCGGCCAGCTCCTGGGCGTGCGCCCGCAGCTCGGCCGGGTTCGGGATGTGCACGGCCGGCCGCGCGGGAACGCTCGGCCGCACCGCCTTCGCCAGCTCGCCGCCAGCCCGGACGACACCCGAGACGGCGTCACGGCCGCGCCGCATCTGCTCCTGGCCCTGGCGCATCCGGTCCTGGCTCTTCCGTACCTGCTCATGCCCGCGCTGCAACGCGGCGAGCAGCTCCTTCTGAACTTCCTGCATAACTGCCTTGCTGTCCATCATCGGGTCCTCCTCGGCTCTCGTGCTAATTATATCAAGCAAATGCACGATATGCCAAGCGGAGCTGATGCCGCCGCCGCGCTAGCGGTCCGTCCGGACGACGTCGTAGTACAGGTGGGTGACGCCGTTGCCGATGGTGACCTCCGGATCGGCCAGCTCGATCGGGCCGGTGCGCAGCGTGCCGAACAGCCGGATCCCGTCGCCGAGCAGCACCGGGACGAGCTTGACCTGAATCCGGTCTACCAGGCCGAGCCCGACGCACTGCTGGATGACGCTCGGACTGCCCAGCGCGATTACTTTGTCCCCGGCGATCTGCCCCGCCTGATCCATGGCGGCCTCGATGCCGTCGGTGGCGAAGAAGACGGTGGAGTTCTCCCGGGGCCAGCCCGCGGGGACGTGGTGCGTGACGACGACGACCGGTGCTCCGGTTGGGTGCCGGCCTGCCCAGCCGTGCGCGACGTCGAAGGTGCGCCGGCCGTACACGATCACGCCCAGATCCATGGCCGCCGCTTCGCCGTTCGGCTCGCTCGGCGAGTGTTCCGGCTGTGGCTTGCCATACCAGGTGAAGACCGCGTCGACCCGGTTGGCGGAGTCGGCGACGAACCCGTCCAGCGACACCGACATGTCGGCGACGACCTTCGTCACGACAACTCCCTTCAGGCCTGCTGGTACATGAGCGAGCCGGGGGTGGTGAGCGTCTCGCCCGTCTCCAGCCAGGTCTTCAGGCCAGAGAGGATCATCGGCCAGCCACCGTAGATCTCTCCGCTGGCGCCCTCGGGCAGCTCGTCGTGTGTCAGCACGAGCCGGCACGAATCCCCGACGGGCTCGATCTCCCACGTCACCCGGCTGGCACCGGCGCTCCGGACCTCATCGCTCCACAGCGCGGTCATGGTGTGCACCAGCCGGTGCGGCGGGTCCACCTCGAGGACCTCGCCGTCGGCGAGCAATCCCGGCGCGCGCGGATGGCTCATCTCGAGCCGGGAACCGGGCTGCCAGTCCGACCGGACGCTCGCGCCGAAGTTGTAGGTGCGCCGGATCTCCGGATCGGTGATGGCCTGCCAGAGGCGCTCCGGGGTGGTCCGGATATAGATCTCAAAGATCTTCTCCATGGTCTGCTCCAGTTCCTGCTTCAGGTCGCTGAGCGCTGCCGCCCAGGGCTCTGCGTACTTGCTGACCCAGCGGTCGTGGACGAGGCGAATCGGCACCGGGTTGAGGAAGTGCAGCTTCTGCCGGCCGCGCTTCCTCGTCACCACGAGGCCTGCCTGCTCCAGCACCTTGAGGTGCTTCATCACGCCGAATCGCGTCATCGGGAACCGCTCCTCGAGCGCGGTCAGCGGCTGGCCGTCCGCCCGGAACAGCTCGTCGAGCAGCTCACGCCGGGTCGGATCCGCCAGGGCACGGAACACGTCGTCCACGCGGTCAAAATATGTGACCGATTAGTCACATGTCAAGCCCGGAACGGGTCCGCTGGTGGCTGGACTCGCTCGTCGCGCTCCGGCCGCGACGGGTCGCCCGCGGCCATCGGCCGCCGGCGGCATACCGTTCACTCATGGCGCGATCTGGCTGGCCCTCGGTGTCGTACTCGCAGTGGAGCGCCACGTGCGACACCTTGCACGCGCACACGCAGGTCCTCGGGAAGCTGGCGGTCGCGCTCGCGCCGCGCGAGCCACAGCTGCAGCACGCGGCGCTGCGGCTGACCGCCAGGGGATGGGAGACCGAGCCGTTGCCGGCCGCGGACGGGTCGGGCTTGCTGGTCGTCGCCCTGGACCTCCGGTCACACCACGCGGCGATCGAGCACAGCGGCGGTCAGACGGAGCTGATCCCGCTCATGCCTCACCGGCCGGTCGGCGAGGTGACCAGGGACGTGCTCGCGGCGGTCCAAAGGCTCGCGGGTCCGGTGGTGATCGACCCCACGCCGCAGGAGGTCGGCTGGCACGTGCCGCTGGATGCCGACACCGAGCACGCCAGCTACGACCCGGACGAGGTGACGGCGTACTTCCAGGCGGCTAGCCGGGCCGCCATGGTGCTCGCGGAGTTCCGGGCGCCATTCCGTGGCCGGCAGACTCCGGTCAACGCCTGGTGGGGGTCCTTCGATCTGGCGGTGAACATGTTCTCCGGGCGGCCAGCGCAGCCGCCGTCGCAAGACTTCATCATGCGTAACGCGATGGATGCGCAGGAGGTGGCCGTCGGCTGGTGGCCCGGCGACCCCCGGTATCCGTCGGCGGCGTTCTACGCCTACGCGCATCCTGCTCCGGACTCGTTTAGCCACGCAGACCTCGCGTTGGCGGCGGCCCGCTGGGAGCCCAGCCTGGGCGAGTACATCCTGGACTGGGACGACGTCATCGCCAGCCCGGACCCGCACGCCGCCGGGCTGGAGTTCGCGAGGTCGGTGTTCAGCTACGCGTGCGCGGTCTGCGAGTGGGATCCGAAGCTCGCCGCGACCGCGCACGGAACGCCGCCGCCGGTCGGCTGACTGACTGGCTGCCGTCGCGGCAAGAGCGCCCGCCGCACCACCCCTGGCGCGGTTACCGTCAATTCTGCGCCCGACTTGCACCTTTCGCGGCTATGAAACCGCCACGATGTCGGCCGGGCCAGCGCCACGGGCCTGGCCCGCTGGCATGCTGTCAGGGTGACCGATCCGCGCACCCGCCGGGCCCGGCTGTGGCAGGCGGCCGAGGCCAGGAAGATCCCGCTCCGGGCGATCCTCGCCGCGGTCGGCGTCGTGGTGCTGGTGTACCTCGTCGCGGAGCTCATCGACCGGCTGCGCGGCGTGCTGCTCCTGCTCGTGGTCGCCGGTTTCATCGCGCTGCTGCTGAACCCCCTGGTGGTCGCCATGACGCGGGCGCTGCGCCGGCGCGGGCTCGCGGTGACCCTGGTCACGCTCGTCGCGGTCGTGGCCTTCGGCGGGCTCGCGACCGCCTTCGGTTACCCGCTCATCAATGGCATGGCCCACCTGGCCGCCGACCTGCCGAAGTACGTCCGCAGCACGCAGCACGGCAAGGGCTGGCTCGGCCACCTGGTGCAGAGGTACCACCTGCAGACCTGGGTGGAGCACAACGCCCCCAAGCTGGTGGGCTACGCGCGCGACCTGGGCAAGCCCGCCCTCAGCCTGGGGAAGGGCGCGGTGTCGCTGATCTTCTCACTGCTCACCGTGTTCGTGCTCGTGGTCCTCATGCTGCTGGAGGCGCCGAAGCTGCGGACCGGCCTCATCCGCCTGATGGCACCAGCCCGGGCCCGCCGGTACACCGCCATCGCCGGGGAGGTCAGCCGCGAGGTCACGGGCTTCATGCTCGGCAACGTCGCGACCTCGGTCATCGCCGGCGGCGTCGTGCTACTGGCGCTGCTGATTCTCGGCGTGCCGTTCCCGTTCCTGTGGGCGCTGTGGGTAGCGCTGGTTGACTTCCTGCCGATGATCGGCGGTGCGCTGGCCGGGATCCCGGTCGTCCTGTTCGCGTTCACGCACTCGCCCTCCGCGGGGATCGTCACGCTTGTCGTGTTCCTCATCTACACCCAGATCGAGAACCACGTGCTCAACCCGCTGATCATGAGCCGTACCGTTCGGATCAACCCGCTGCTCGTGCTGGTGTCGATCCTTGTCGGCGCGTCGATCGGCAGCTGGGTCGGCGGCATCTTCGGCGGCTTCGTGGCCGCGCTGCTGGCCATTCCGCTGGCCGGAGCGATCCAGGTCATCGTGAGTGAGATCTGGCGGTCAACCGCGGAGCCGTCAGCCGAGGCGGGCCAGCCGGGAACGATGTCCGCGCTGCTGGGCGATCTGGGGGAGCCGTCTGCGGGCGCCGACGGGGGAGCACTCCAGGTGATCGTGCGGGAGGTGTGGCAGTCGACCGCGGGGCCGGCTTCGGAGGCAGCCCAGCAGGGCACCGGGTCGGCTCCCGCCGCGGAGTGACTGCGGCCGACACCCGGCCGGGACGGGGCCGGGCGGGCGCTCCGCGATCGACGGCGACAGGCGCCCAGGGCTAGCTGGGAGAGCGGCGCTGCCGGGTGCGTGGACCCGGCTCCGCCGCGGCCGACGTCGTCGGCCGCAGCGGTAGCCGGGACGGCGGCTTGAGCTCCTCCAGGCGCAGGTAGCTCACCAGCCGCTGGCCGCCCCGGGTTGCGAGCGAGGCGAGCACCTGCTGCAGCTCGGTCACGTCCTGCGCCACCACGGTCAGCAGGTAGTCCATCTCGCCGGTGACGTTGTCGGCCGCGATGATCTGCGGCAGGGCCCGCACGTGGTCCTCGAACACGCGGGTCGAGCGGGGATCATGACGGCCCAGCGTCGCCGCCACGTAGAGCTGCAGCGGGAAACCCGCCGCCGCCGGATCGAGCCGGGCGCTGATGACGCGGATCACGCCCGTTTCCTTGAGGCGGCGAACCCGGTACAGGGTCGCGGCGGGGGACAGGCCCACCAGGCGGGCGAGCTCGACATTCGTCCGATCGGCGTCGGCCTGCAGCTCGGTGAGCAGCATGACGTCAATGTCATCAAGTTGAACGGCCATGTTACTAAATAATAGTTGGCATTAGACGGCAAGCTTCTAACTTTCATTGATAGTCTCCGACACTGGCTGCATGACCTACCGCCGTCGTCTCATCTTCCCCGCGCTGGTAGCAGCGGGGATCCTGTGGGGTACCACGGTGCCGCTGTCCAAGCTGGCGCTGGGGTGGCTGGCCCCTGGCTGGCTGGCCTTCGCGCGGTTTGCGCTGGCCGGCGCGCTGCTCATGGTCATCAGCCGGTCGAGGCTGCGTGCGGCGCTAAGCCCGGCGATCCTCATCACCGGCGCAGCCGGATACGGCGGGTCGGTGCTGCTGCAGAACCTCGGCATCGAGCGGACCAGCGTGACCCATGCCGCCCTGCTGATCGGCGCTACCCCCGTGCTGGTAGCCGTGCTGGCCGCCATACTCGGGCACGGTGTGGCCCGGCCGGTCTCCTGGCTCGGATTCGGCCTCTCGCTGGCCGGTGTGCTCGTCATCGCCAGTGGGCACGGGGGCGGCTCGAGCCTCACCGGGGACGGTCTGGTGCTGGCATCACAGCTGGCGTGCGCGGGGTTTATCGTGTCGCAAGCGCGGCTGCTGCGCGGCCGCGATCCGGTCGCGGTCACGGCGCTGCAGCTCGTCGCTGCGGCGCTGGCGGTGCTGCCGGCTGCGCTCGCGGGCGGGCCTGTTGCGCTGACGGCGGGCCGCCCTTCGGCCGTGCTCGCGACCGCCGCCCTGGTGCTGGCTGGCACGGTGCTGCCGACCACGCTGTTCGCGTTCGCGCAGGGCCGGGTCTCGGCCGACGTCGCGGGCGCGTTCCTGAACCTGGAGCCGCTGTTCGGCGCGGCGATCGGGATCGTGCTGTTCGGCAATCCGCTCGGTCCGGCGCAGGTCGCTGGCGGGGCGGCCGTCGTGGCGGGCATCGGGCTCAGCAGCTACCAGGTCGTCCGGCAGGAGCGGGCCGGCCGCAGGCGTGGTCCAGGTCGGGCCGGGGCCCGCCGCACTCGGCCCGGCCTGGCGCTGTCAGGCGCTGAGTCGTACCCGGGCGCTGAGCGGCAGATCGCGCGACGACCTGCCGACGTGCACGGTGAACTCGCCGCTTGGGGTGATCCAGCTGGCCGGCGACTCGTCGTAGCGCGCGAACAGCCCGGCTGGCACGGTGACCCGGACCCGAGCCGCCTCACCTGCGGCGGCGCGCACGACCGCGAAGGCCGCCAGCACCCGGAGCGAGCGTCCTCGACTCGCCGGGTCGCCCGGCTCGGCCAGATACGCCTGAACGACCTCCTTGCCCGGTCGGGTGCCGGTGTTGCGGACCTGGACGGTCAGCTCGAGATCGGTGCCCTCGCTTGGCGACGCCGGGCCGTCGACGGAGTCGTAGTCCCGGGTCATGTACCCGAGCCCAGGGCCGAACGGGTAGCACGGGTGCCGTCGGGCGTCGTACCCGCGGTAGCCGATCAGCAGGACCTCGGGATAGCTGAGCACGTCCGCCGCGGTAGGCGTGGCGTGCAGCACGGGACTGTCGGCCGAAGGCCTCGCTCTCCGTGCTCAGCTGGTCAGTCGGCGGCGAGCTCCGGCGCGGCGAGCTGGCGGCCGAGCTGCTCGGCGACATAATCGATGCCGGCCGCGCTGCCGGGCAGTACGCCGACCATGGCAAAGAACGCGTGCATCTGGCCCGCGAATCGCTGCTGCGCGACCGCTACTCCTGCGAGAGCCAGCTGCGCCGCGTACGCCTCGCCCTCGTCGCGCAGCGGATCGTGCTCGGCGGTCACAACGATGGCCGGCGCGAGCCCGCTGAGGTCATCGGCTCGCAGCGGAGATGCGTCGGGGTGCTCGCGGTCGGCGGGATCGGGCGCGTAGTGGTCCCAGAACCAGATCATCGACTCACGCGTCAGCAGCAGCTGGTTCTCCGGGTCGAGGTAGGACGCGGTGTCCAGGTCTGCGTCCGTAACCGGGTAGATCAGCACCTGGCCGGCCAGCTCCGGTCCGCCAGCATCCCTGGCCCGCCGCGCGACGACGGCCGCCAGGTTGCCGCCAGCGCTGTCCCCCATCACCACAAGGGGAACGGGGCGGCCGGCGATCTCGGTCATTCGCTCGGTCACCCACAGCAGGGCGGCCCACGCGTCGTCGGCAGCGGCCGGGAAGCGGTGCTCGGGCGCCAGCCGGTAGTCGACGTTGACGAACGCGGCCTGCAGCCGGTTCGCCAGGACGCGGACCAGGTGATCGTGGGTGTCGAGGTCGCCGATGACCCAGCCGCCGCCGTGGTAGTACACCACCAGCGCGCGGATCTCGCCGGCCGGCACGAGCACGCGCACCGTGAACTCATCGCCGTCGGCCGCCGTGACCCGTTCGTCGTAGGTCCTGGCCACCTCGGGTCCCGGGCCGAGCAGCGCGCTCGTCTGGGCCATGACCTCGCGGCCCTCGTGCGGTGTCAGCTCGTGCAGCGGCGTCGCCCCGGACTCTGCCAGCTGCGCGAGCAGCCAGGCGGTCGCCTCGTCTATCGCCATCGATGCCCCTGTCCGCTGCCCGTGACTCACCGGTAACCGACGGGCCGCGTCCCGGACGCTACTACGCCGCGGGCACCCGGACAATACGTCAGGGTCGCGGCCGACTGCCCGTCGAGGACGGCTTGCATCGGTGGTGGTCGCGGTGGCCTTACCGTGTTCGCGTGGAGTTCAGCCGGGAGTTGCGTCCGCACGTCATCGCGGGGGAGATCACGCTGTCGTTCCGGCTGTGGCAGCGCGCGAAGGTGCGCGCCGGCGCGCGGTACCCGGTCGGTCCGGCCTTCATCGAGGTGGAGTCCGTCGAGCTGGTGCCGTTCTCCTCGGTCACCGAGGCCGACCTGGAGCGCACGGGGGAGCAGGACCTCGAGTCGCTGCGGCGGCGAACCGCGCACGCGGGGCCGGTGCACGACGACACGCTCGTATACCGGGTGGAGTTTCACGTCGCGTAGCGCCGCGGGCCGGACCCGTCAGCCGGGTCGCGGGAATGGCGACCGGTCGGTGCCGCAATAGCGACCGTACGCGAGTCATGGCGACCGCACGCAAGCCGTGGCGACCGTTGGTCGGGGTCAAAACCGGCGAACCGGACAGAATTTCAGCACCTACGGTCGCTATCGAGGTCGAGCGGTCGGAATCGGTCGCTAGCGGTCGCGATGGGCTGGCTGAGCGGTCGGCATCCGTCGCCAGCGGTCGGCATCGGCCCGCCATCGCCTTCCGGACGGCGCCGTCACGCCGGTGTCACGGAGTAACGCGATCCTGGCGACCATGACTGAGACCCCACCATTCGAGCCGCGAGTCAAGTTCTTCACGGCCGCGGCCATGCGCGCCAGCGGAAAGTCCGCCGGGCAGGTCGGCACGCTGATCCGGAACGGCGTGCTCGTTTCCATCGGTCGCGGCATCTATGTTCCGGC
>JASHPF010000212.1 GCA_030038295.1 Streptosporangiaceae bacterium | reverse complement strand
GTAGCAGACCGATGGCTCACTGAGACATCACTGTTATCCTTGCAGCGTGCCCCGCTGGGACCCGGAAGCCGCAATGCGGCTGCAGACTGCCGCGATCGAGCTGTTCCTCGAGTTCGGGTACGAGAACGTCACAGTCGCCCAGATCGCCGACCGGGCCGGCCTGACCCGGCGGACGTTCTCCCGCTACTTCGCTGACAAACGCGACGTGCTGTTCGCCGGCTCAGATCAGCTGCCGCGGGCCCTGGCCGCAGCCGTCCTCGCCGCAGACTCGGCGCTTCCCCCTTACGCCGCGCTGGTGATCGCCCTCGCCAGCGTCGGCGCTCAACTGGCCGACCGGGTCGCTCCGCTCGCCGCCCACCGGCGCGCTGTCGTCGCCGGGAGCCCCGAGCTGCAAGAACGGGGGCGGACCAAGTTCGCTGATATCGCCGTCGCACTCGCGCGGGCACTAGGCGAGCGAGGGGTCGACGCCGGCAATGCCCGGCTGCTCGCCAGCGTCGGGGTGGCGATCTTCCAGAGCGGATTCGACCGCTGGGTCGACGACCCAGACGCCGCCAGCCTGTCCATGCGCATCAGTGAGGCGGCCGAACAGCTCGCCGGCGCAATAGCCCCGGACGCATAGTCGGCGTTAGGGCACTGCAAGCGGCAGAGACGGCGCCGATCGGTGATCGTCTTCGGCCTCGAAAACATACGAGGCAACGCATGACTATTCGCACACGCAACATTCCCTATTCGGCAAGACCGTCACTGCGGACATCGCGCGCCGTCCGCGGCATGAGCGCGCAGTCACACCTAGGGCTGAGGGTGAATAAACATGGGGCCTGAATGCGTGCTTGCCCGGTGTTGTCGGAGTCGCCAGAGGCGCGGTGAGCTCGCGATAACCTGCTCCGAGCGGCCCAGCCGGTCACATTGATCCGCAGACCTCGTCCCGGCCCCGGCGAGGACAAATGAGGTGACCTGTTACATCGGCGAGGGACATGATCGTGGTGTGAGGGTCTACTACCGGATCTACTCGTCTGTGCCTCGGCATGATCAGACGGCCAGGTGGGGTGCGATGACGACCCTGTATGAGGTGGATGAGGACGCTGTTCCGCTTCGGCAGGTGGAGCTGTATGCCGCTGCCCCGTTCGTTCATCGTTTCGACCGGGAGAGCCGTCCTTATATCGAGAACCTAAGGGGCGAGCGCTTTGGCGAGATCCGGTCTGAGCCGCTTGATGTTGCCGCCGTAGCGTCAAACCAGGTCACGGCCGAGGAGTTCGAGTTCAGCTGGGAGTCGGGACTGCTCAGGGAGCGAGACTTCGGTGAGTTCAAGTGGGAGGTATTGGCCCGTGCCGCTGAGGACATCCAGGGGGTGTACGAGGCCTGGTGGCAAGCCAATACGTGGTATCCAAATCGGCCTGTCAGCGAGCGGATCGGCATGGCCGAGAGGGCGCTGCGGGAACTCCTGGCCCAGGGCCTGATCTCCCTGGTCACATCTCAGGGCGGCGAGCAGTCCGAGGTAGCCAGGGAGCAGCACGATTCAGTGCTCCGGCAGTACAGCGCCTGGGTTGTCAGCGCTGGCACAGCCCATGTCAGCTACGTCCTCACTCAGCAGGGCATGGCCCAGGTCCAGGAAGCTACCGTCTTCCGACTGCCCTAAGGAGGCGGCGCAGGGTCAGCCGGACCGATCCTGCACAGGGGCGAATCGCAACACTTGGCAGGCCCGCAACGCGGCCTGTCCGCGGCAGATCCGTGCGTTGCCGACCTCGACCGGGCGCGCCCGGCCCGTGCGGCAAGCCTCGCGCACACCTCGGTAGCTTGGAGTCAGTGGTATCGGCTCGCCCGGCTGTGGCGGCGGTTCTGCCTGCAGCCGCACCGCAGTGAGGGTTTCAAGTTCTCTACCGACCCGCAACTGGAGGCCAAGGTCACTGACGTGGTCGGCTTGTACCTGCACCCGCCGGAGAACGCCGTTGTGGTTTGCGTCGATGAGAAGTCGCAGTGCCAGGCCCTGGAGCGGACCCAGCCGATCCTGCCGATGCGGCCGGGCATCCCCGAGCGGCAGACCCACGACTACGCCCGGCACGGCACCACCAGTTTGTTCGCCGCCCTGAACATCGCCACCGGCCAGGTGATCGATGCCTGCTATCCCAAGCACCGGCACCAGGAGTTCCTGCGCTTCCTGGAGAAGGTCGCCGCCGCCTACCCCGCGGTGGACCTGCATGTGGTCTGCGATAACTACGCCACCCACAAGCACGCCGACGTCAGGGCATGGCTGGCAAGGAACCCCCGCGTCACCCTCCACTTCACCCCGACCGGCTGCTTCTGGCTCAACCTCGTCGAATGCTTCTTCTCGATCATCACCCGCCAGGCCATCCGCCGCGGCTCGTTCACCTCGGTCAGGGAGCTCGTCGCGGCGATCGGCGCGTTCACCGACTCATGGAACGATCACCCTCGCCCGTTCACCTGGACCACGGACGCCGACGAGATCTTAGCCAGCATCAACCGCGCCAAGACTAAAACAAACGTCGCCGCAGGCCATTAGGCTGACGCTGACCTGCGGCCGGAACAGCCAGGTGAGTGCACGTGGGACAGCATGAGCGGGCTTCGCCGCCGCCGGAAAGCCGCGGGTTCTGGGCAACGCTGCGCTTCATCCTGCAGCAACCGCGCACCTTCGTTCTCAGCCTGCTTGCCATCGTGATTGGCTTTGCCGTGCTTGCCGTGCACCTTGACAACGCATACGGGGAGGTTTGGGGCGGGCTAGTCGGCCTGGTCGTCGCCCCGCTGATTGGCGGCTGGCTGGTCAGGGCGCGGATGAACAAACGCGACCGTCGGTGACGGCGCGCTCCGTGCCCGTCAGCCCATCAGGAACGACGTCGCTGCGCGCCTGCCTCCCGCGTGCGTGACCGTGCCTGCAAGTCGCGGCCCGGCCACCTCAGCCCGCCAGCTCACCACCGCGAAT
Source organism: Streptosporangiaceae bacterium (assembly GCA_030038295.1). Taxonomy (GTDB): domain Bacteria; phylum Actinomycetota; class Actinomycetes; order Streptosporangiales; family Streptosporangiaceae; genus JAJYUU01. The sequence continues at coordinate 11,422 of JASHPF010000212.1, read as the reverse complement.
CGGCGCGCTCATCGACGCAGCGCCCGACCACCCCGACCGGCACCGAGGGCGTCGGCCAGATCTCCGCCAGCATCAACCGCTTGAAGACTAAAACAAGCGGTCTTACAGACCACTAGTTCGAACCAGTCAACTTCGCGGCGCCGTTTCGACCCAGTCGAGAAACAGATTAGCCACCATAACCAAGACAGGTTGGTACACAGGGTTAATCAATGGCCCAGGTCCTGGAATACACAGCGATGCACTTTCGCGGTATCGCAAGTCCAACTACAGTTTCCCTAACTAAGCCCGGTACCGACGCCGCCGTCTCTCTAGTACTCTATGGCGACAACGGTACTGGAAAGTCGTCTATTGTAGACGCGCTCGAATTTGGGTTGCGTGGGAGACTAAGCCCTCGAAGTATCGCTGGCCGAAAAGTGCGTAGAGAGGTTAGAAATCTCGCAAGATCTGGAGCGGGACTAAATGGCCTGTAGTCAGCACCACCACCGCGGTCAGCTCCGACCGCAACCGCACCTGCCGCAGGCACTAGGCCAGTACTTCGCGGAGCCGGGCGGCGAACCCCTCGGGGTGACTGTCGAAGCCGCCGTGGCCGCCGGGAAACTGGGCCAGTGGCACGCCCAGCGTCGCGGCCAGGGCGTGCGCAGTCTGATACGGCATCTGGCTCGGGGTAGAAGCGTCCCCGACGCCCACGATGATTCGGGTGGAACTACTGCGCAGCGCCGCTACATCGGGCGAGTAGTTGCCGATGATCGGAATGAGACGTCCGGCGAATAGCTCCAGGTTGCCCTGTGTCCTGCGGCTTGCCTCGGCCGCCTCCGGGCGCGGCTCCGGGTCGGGTGCCGCTGGTTCGCCGCCGAACCCGACGCCCTCCGTGAACCTCTGCAAGGCCGGGAAAACCCCGTCACGGCGGTACGTGACGCCGATCTCCTCGTTAAACGCGTGCCAGCGCGCGGCGTCCGGCAGCAGCTGAGAGACCGGCGGCTCGTGCGCTACCAGCATGCGCACCGAGTCCGGGTAGCGGGCGACGAGGTCCAGGCCGTATGTAGCCCCGCCGCTTGAGCCCAGGACGAAGGCCGGTGCGGAGCCGACAGCGGCCAGCAAGCGCTGCGCGTCGTCGGCCATGACCTGGACCGTCAGGTCAGCCCAGGATCCTGCGGCCGGGCTTCTTGAGTTGCCCCGGCAGTCGTACGTGACCACTGTGTACTGGTCCGCCATCCGCTCGGCAAGGGCCGCGAACCCGCCGGCGTCCATCGGGCCGCCCGGGATCATCAGCAGCACCGGCCCCGAGCCCCGCACTTCGTAGTACAGGGTGGCCCCGGGCACCTCCAGTGTCTCGATCTTCATGGCTTCCCTTCGTACAGGCTCACAACGGCGTTCGCGTTTCGACGGTCGAGTCGCCCGGAACTCATCGCATTCTGGCCGGCCGGCTGCCGTGCCGCCCGTCTGGCTCGCTTCCCGCTGCGCGGAATCTCGGTTACCTTGAGCGCCGTGAGGAGGCTCGATGAGCGAGGCGAAAGAAGTCACGTTCCTGATCATTGGAGCGGGCTTCTCCGGGCTGGCCGCGGCGATCAAGCTGACCCAGGCCGGCCACACCGACCTGGTCGTGCTGGAACGGGCCGATGATGTGGGCGGCACCTGGCGGGACAACGTCTACCCAGGCTGCCGCTGCGACGTGCCGTCGAACCTCTACTGCTACTCCTTCGAGCCGAAGCCGGACTGGAGCGAGACCTTTCCCTCACAGCGGGAGCTGTGGAACTACGCGCGCGACCTGGTGACCAAGTACCGGCTGGGTAAACACCTGCGGTTCGGGCACGAGGTCACCAGTGCCTGCTGGGCAGCCGGTCGCTGGCAGGTGTCCACGACGAGGGGCGACTTCACCGCCCGGTACCTCATCGCCGCGACCGGCGCGCTCGTGGAGCCGTCGCGGCCGGATTTCCCGGGCATCGACACGTTCCGCGGCACGATCATGCACTCGGCGCGGTGGGACCGAGGCTGGCGAGCCGCTGGCCGGCGGGTGGCCGTGGTCGGCACCGGCGCGTCCGCCATCCAGATCGTGCCGTCGATCCAGCCAGACGTCGAGCACCTGACCGTCTTTCAGCGCACGGCGCCGTTCGTCATGCCGCACACCAACAGACCAGTGCGGCCGTGGACGCGAGCGCTGTACCGCGTGCTGCCCTCGACTCAGCGCGCTTCCCGGCTTCTCATCTACTGGTTCCGCGAGATCCTGGCGCTCGGCTTCACTAGGTACCCGAAGATCCTCAAGCGGGCCGAGGTCGTCTGGCGCAGGCACCTGAACAGCGCGATCAGCGATCCGGTGCTCCGGGCCCAGCTGACGCCGACCTATGACCTCGGGTGCAAGCGGGTGCTGCCCTCCAACGACTTCTATCCGGCGCTGGCGAAGCCCAACGTCAGCCTCGTCACCGAGAAGATCATCGAGTTCCGGCCGGACGCCGTCGTCACCGCGGACGGCACGGCCCATCGGGTGGACACGGTGATCCTGGCGACCGGCTTCCGCGTGACCGACAACCCGATGTTCGGCAAGATCACGGGCGCGGACGGCCGCACGCTGGCGGAGGCGTTCTGGCAGACCTACCTCGGCACCGTGGTACCCGGCTTCCCGAACTACTTTCAGCTCACCGGCGCCAATACCGGTCTCGGCCACTCCTCCATGCTGTTCATGGTCGAGAGCCAGCTCGCCTACATCGTCGACGGTATCGCCAAGAGCGAGGCCGCGGGCGGTCGGTTCGAGGTGCGGCCCGACGTCGCGGCCGCCTACAACGCCAAGCTGCAGCGCAGGCTGCCGAAGACCGTCTGGGGGTCCGGCTGTTCCAGCTGGTATCTGGACAGCGAGGGCCGCAATCTGACGCTCTGGCCGGGCTTCACCTTTGACTTCCGGCGGCGCACCCGCGTGTTCCGTACCGCCGACTTCGTCCTCAGCCGGCGAGCTTGACCGGCACGCGGACATGGCCCGGCGAGATCGGCGAGATCGGCGAGATCGGCAAGTTCGGCGGGGTTGCCCGGTCCTTGCGTGGTCCGGCCCGGGCTGGGCATGTCACCGGGGTGACAGCGTGAAGGAGGGATTCCATGGCAGTCGCTGACTTCGAGACTGCACTCGATAAATCCACGCAAATCGACCTGACCGCTATCGGGCGAGTTTCCGGCCGGAAGACGTCCCGACCCGTGTGGTTCGTGCGGCAAGGCGACACCCTGTACCTGCTGCCCGTGTCCGGATCGGACAGCCAGTGGTACAAGAACCTGGTCAAGACCCCGTCGATCCGGCTGACAGCCGACGGCGCAGAATACAGCGGCACCGCCAGACCGGTCACCGACCAGCGTGCCGTGAGCCAGGTAGTCGGCAAGTTCAGTGCCAAGTACGGGGCCGGACAGATCGCGGAGTACTACGCGCACCCGGACGTCGCGGTCGAGGTCGCGCTTCGCTAGAGGCGGACCAGTTCGGGTCGCTTGGGCCGGATGCCGTCACCGCTGGAGATGCCGCGCAGGCGCCGGCCGAGCCACGGTGCCGCGTACCCGCGAGCCCACGACATGTCCTGGCGCCGGGCCGTCAGCCAGCCCGCCGCGGCCTGCGCTGGCAACAGCTCGCGCCAGTCCGCCGGCGTCGGCACGCCGGCTACCTCGCAGGCGCGCAGCGCGACCCGGCGATGGCCGTCCGGGGACAGGTGCAGCCGGTCCGGGCACCATTCCCGCGGGTCGGCGAGCACCCTCATGGACCACAGGTCGACGTGCAGGCAGCCGTGCCGCTGGGCGATCTGCCGGAGCTGAGCGTTGTACGCCGCGACCTTGCCGCGGACCAGGCGGATCACGGGAAAGCCGTCGGGGTCGAAGCCGGTGAACAGCATGACCGTGCTGCCCGCCGCGCGCAGCGCCGCGACCGCCCGTTCGAATGAGGCGGCCAGCGCGTCCGGGTCCGCCCCTGGGCGCAGCAGGTCGTTCCCGCCGGCCGCGATGCTCGCCAGGTCGGGCCGCAGCCGGGCCGCGGCCGGGACCTGCTCGTCGATCACCTGGCCGAGCAGCTTCCCGCGGACCGCGAGGTTGGCGTACGTCAGGCCGGGCGAGGCCGCGGCCAGGTAACGGGCGAACCGGTCGGCCCAGCCCCGATAGGTTCCGTCTGGGTGCGGATCGCCGATCCCCTCGGTGAAGCTGTCTCCCAGCGCGACAAAGGACCCGAACGGCATCAGGTCAGGCTAGCTCAGGCCGGAGCCTGCTCCGCCATGAGCTGTCGCAGCCACTCTTCGCTCGCGGTGGCGATGCGCGGCGGGACGCCGAGCTCGCGCAGCAGCCCAGCGGACGCGGCCATCTCCTCGGCCCGGCGGGCGGCGTGCCGGATGCTGCCGTGTTCGAGCCGGTCAACGGTGCCGGCCGTCGCCGCGGTCAGTTCCCTCGCGATGCTGTCGCGGATCCAGTCCTCGCATCCCGCGGCGCGCGCGGCCCGCAGCGACTCTGTCACCGCCGCCGCGAGCCCCTTGAAGAACACGCTGCGCACAAGCTTCCGGTCGGCGGCCACGCCCGGCGGCCCTGGCAGCACCTCGACCGCAGCGCCCAGGCTGCCGACCAGCCGGGCATAGTCCTTGGCCGCCGCCCCGGACGCCAGCATGGGCGTGCGCAGGCCCTTGCCAGGCACCGGTGACATGAGCGCCACGTCGGCGAACCGGGTGATGCCCGCTTCGGCCGCGAGCTCGGCGAGCGCCAGCTTCAGCGCCGACGACGAGGTGTTGAGGTCGGCGTAGATCGCCGCTCTGGACACGCCGGGCAGCGCGGCCTGCAGCGCCGCGAGGGCCTCGTGCGCGGTCGTCAGGGAGATCACCACGTCGGCGCCGCGGCACGCGTCGGCGTCGTCGGCGCACGGGATAACACCGGGCGAGGCCGGCACCCGCGGGTCGAACCCGCGCACGACGGCACCCGCCGCACGCAGGTCGGCCGCGATCTCCGAGCCGGCCTCCCCGAGGCCGAGCACGGCGAAGGTCGGCGGCACCGTCATGGGCGCGTCGCGGCGGCGCGCAGCGCCTCGAAGGCGTTGATCACGCTCTGCAGGTGCTCGTGCATGGCCTGCTCCGCGGCGACCGGATCCCGGGCGATGACCGCGGCGACGATCGCTTCGTGCTGCGGCAGCGACACCAGCGACCGGCCGGGCACCAGGGACAGCGAGAAGCGGTGCCGGACGGTCTGGTCGCGGAGCTGCTGCAGCAGCCGCGCCGAGGTCTGGTGCGCGGCGATGTCCCTGATGGCCGCGTGCAATCGGGCGTTCAGCTCGCTGTAGCGCAGCGGCTCGGCGGAGCCGACCGCCGCCCGCATGTCCTTGACGATGGCGCGCAGTTCGGCAGCCTGGGCTCGGGTCACGCGCTCGGCGGCGCGGGCCGCCTCGAGGCCCTCGAGCAGCTTGCGCACCTGGGTGATCTCGATCGCCTCGTCGAGGGAGATGTCGCGAACCCGGGCGCCCCGGTTGCGCTGGAACTCGACCAGGCCCTGCGCGGACAGCTCCTGCAGCGCGGCCCTGGCGATGAAGCGAGACGTGCTGAACCGCTCGCACAGGTCGGTCTCGATCAGCCGCTGATTCGGCGCGTACTCCCCCTGCAGGATGGCGGCACGAACCTCCTCGACCACGGCCGTCCTCGGATCCTCGGCCATTCTCGTCATGCTCTGCTCGCCGTCATCGGTGGCTCACCGGCGCGCTCACTGGCCGGCCGGCACGGGCGGGGTACCGTGGGTGTGGAACGACTCGATGGTCTTCAGGCCCCACGCCTGCCCCTTCGCGCGCTCCGCCTGGGTCCAGGTGATCGGCGCCCAGTCGGGCGCGAACACCAGCCGCGACGCCGGGTTGCACAGCTCGATCCGGTTCCCGCCCGGCTCGTAGACGTACAGGAAGAAGGTCTGCTGGATCGCGTGCTTGTGCGGCCCGGTCTCGATGAACACGCCGCGGTCCAGGCACAGGTCCGCGGCCTTCAGGATGTCCTCCCTGGTGTCAGTCGCGAACGCGATGTGGTGCAGCCGTCCGTGGGAGCCGGTCCAGTCGTTGGTATACACCAGGTCGTAGGACTTCTGCGCGAAGTGCAGCCACTGCGCGGAGATCGTTCCGTCGTCGAGCTGGATCTGCTCGGTGACCCGGGCGCCCAGCGCGTTGGCGATGAAGTCCCCGTTAGCGTTGCTGTCGGCGGCCAGGTAGTTGACGTGGTCGAGTCGGCGGACGCTCACGCCGCGGCCGGGGAACGCCTGCGCCTGGTTCTTCAGCGACGGCTTGAGCTCGCCGGTGGGCCGGTACCACTCGGACTCGAAGTACAGCTCGATCTCGTGGCCATCGGGGTCGCGGCAGAGGTAAGTCGGGCCGATGCCGAGGTCGCCTTCCTGCCAGCCGATGCCCAGGCCCGCCGCGTCCACCTCGGCGACCCGCCGCTTGAGCGCCTCCTCGCTCGCCGCGCGCAATCCGGTGCGCCGCAGCCCGGACGTGTCGGACGCGGTGAGCTTGAGGCTGTACTGCTCGTAGTCGTCCCAGGTGCGCAGGTAGACCGAGTCTCCGCTGCTGCCGTTCTCGGTCAGCCCGAGGATCTGGGTGAAGAACCACAGGCTCTTCTCCGGCTCCGGCGTCAGCAGCTCGGCGTTGGCGAGGTGAGCGATGTCGTGTAGCAGGGGCATGATGGGCTCCTCATCCTGTCATCCTGGCGGGACCGTGGCCAGGGGGAACACGGTCCCGTCGAACAGCTTGCGGGTGGTGCGGATGACGCCGGCGCTGCGCACCAGCGGCGGGGAGACGGAGGTATCGAGGTCGACCTCCACCTCCAGGTGTCCGGTGGGATGCTCCACGTCAACCACGTGACCGTGGGGAGGGAACGCCGCTAGCTCGGCGCCGGTGCCGCCCGCCAGCAGCGCGGTCGCGACGGTGATGGCGCCGAGTACGCCGATCGAGGTGTGCAGGCGGACCGGGATGTACGTGCGGGTGCAGATCGCGCCGCCGGCCCGCGGCGCGCTGACGAGCGTGGTCTTGGGCACCGACAGGTCACTGACGTCGCCGAGCCCCATCAGCTTGCCGGCCTGCAGGCGCAGCGCGTGCACCCGGTCGCCCAGATCAGTGTTGCCGGCGAGCTCGGGAACGGGCTCGTAGCCGGTGACTCCGAGGTCTGCGGCTCGCACCACGACCACCGGCATGCCGTTGTCGATACACGTGACCTCGACGCCGTCGATCACGTCGGACAGGTGCCCCGTGGGCAGCAGCTGGCCGGTCGTGGAGCCCGCGGTGTCGGCGAACCGCAGCAGGATCGGCGCGGCGGTGCCGGGGACACCGTCGATCGCGGTTGTCCCGTCGTAACGGGGTACGCCGCCCGGCGTGGGGAACGTCGCGGTGACCACGCTGCCGGAGTTCACCATGGCGATGCGTGTCGTGGTCGACTCGGGTCCCGCCGCGACGAGGCCGCGCTCGACCGCGAACGGGCCCACGCCGGCGAGGATGTTGCCGCACTGCTGCTTGTCGGTGATCGTGGCGGCGTCGACGCCGAGCTGCAGGAACAGATAGTCGATGTCGGCGTCGGGGCGCTCCGAGCGGGACACCACCGCGACCTTGGAGGTCAGCGGGTGGCCGCCCCCGATCCCGTTGATCTGCAGCGGGTGCCCGCTGCCCATGATCGAGACGAGTAGCGCATCCCGCTCGGCCGGGTCGGCGGGCAGGTCTGCGGCCACGAAGTAGAGGCCGCGGGACGTGCCGCCGCGCATCTGCATGCACGGGATGCCGGTCATAACTCCGCCAGCTTGCTGAGGTACGACTCGTAGTCCAGGTACTCCACGCCCTGCTGGTCAAGCACCGCGCGCAGCGCGTACCGGTCCAGGCCGAGCTCACCGGCGGCGAAGGCGGCCCTGGACACCTCCTCCTTCTGCGCCCGCGCCCTGGCTGCCGCCACCGCGCCGGTGACGCCGGCCCGCGGCACCACCACGACGCCGTCGTCGTCGGCGATGATCGCGTCACCCGGAACGATGCGCTGCCCGCCGATACTGACGGGGATGTTGACCGCGCCCGCGGTCGCCTTGACCGTACCCTGCGCGGAGATCGCCGCGCTGAACACCGGGAAACGCATGTCCGCCAGGGCGGCGACGTCCCGTACGCCGCCCGTGGTCACCAGACCGCGCACCTCACGGTGCGCCAGCGACGTGGCGAGCAGCTCGCCGAATGCGCCGTCGGCCGACGGCGAGGTCGTCGTCACGACCAGGATGTCGCCCGGCTCGCACTGCTCGACCGCCGCGTGGATCATGAGGTTGTCGCCCGGCCAGCACAGCGCGGTGACCGCCGTGCCGCCGACCCGGCTGCCTGGCCACACGGGCCGGATGGCCGGGCCCAGGTAGCCAGCCCGGCCGATGGCCTCGTGCACCGTCGCCACGCCGAACGCGGCCAGCGCGTCGACCGCGCTCAGGTCTGCGCGCGGCCAGCCAGTAACGACCACGTTCCTCACTGCAAGTCCCTGGTCACCTGCGGGTAGACGCGCATGTACGCCTCGGCCATGGTGCTATGGGCCAGGCCGAGATTCGGGCCGGCGTTGCGGCGCAGCTGGACGCCGCGCCGCTTGGCCAGCTCGGTGTAGTAGTCCCACATGTGCTGCTGGGCCGGCAGGCACTCCATCGCGGCTCGCTTGCGGTCGAACACGTCGGTGATGTCCAGCAGCACGTCCGGCTTGAAGTCGCACTGTTCGGGCTGGTGCGGCTCGAACAGGAACACCGGCGGCGCGCCGAGCGGATCGCCGGGCGCGTCGTACCCGATGGCCTGCGCGAACACCCGCGCGTCGAGCGCCATCCTGGCGGCGGCCGGGTGGTCCGGGTTGTACGGGTCGACCAGTGAGTGCGTCAGCACCACCGTCGGCTCGACCCGCCGGTAGACGCGCACGATCTCATCGACGAGCTCCGGCGTCTCGCGCAGCGGATAGTCGCCGGCATCGAGGAACTCGATCTTGGCGCCGAGCACGTCGGCCGCGCGGCTGGCCTCGGCCTTGCGGATGGCCTTGATCTCGTCCAGCTGCTTGCCGTCCAGCCACGCGCGGGCCGACTCGCCGCGCTCGCCGAAGCTCAGGCACAGCACCGTCACCGGGTCGCCGCGGGCGGCCGTCAGCGCCATCGCGCCTGCGGCACGCCAGACGAAGTCACCGGCGTGCGCGCTGACAACCAGCATCGAATCTGTCACGGCGAGCCCCAAACCTCCTGCGCCGTCTCGACGACGAGCGCGAGCTTCGCCCACTGCTGCTCCGCGGTGAGGTCGTTCCCTTCCTTGGTGGAGGAGAAGCCGCACTGCGGAGACAGGCATAGCTGATCGAGGTCGATGTGGCGGGCCGCCTCGTCGATCCGCCGCTTGAGCGCGTCCTTGCTCTCCAGGTCGCCGCGCTTCGTGGTAACGAGGCCGAGCACGACCCGCTTGCCCGTCGGTACGAACCGCAGCGGCTCGAAGCCGCCGGACCGCTCGTCATCCCACTCGCAGAAGAAGCCGTCCACATCGAGTCCGTTGAACAGCGCGTCGGCGACGAACTCATAGCCGCCCTCGGCGGCCCACATGCTCTGGTTGTTGCCACGGCACAGGTGCGTCGTGACGGCCAGGTCGGCCGGCCGGCCAGCCAGCGCCTGGTTGATGACCGCGATGTAGCGCTCGTGCTGATGCTCGGGGTCACCGCCGATGGCCGCGACGTGCGCGCGCTGGGCTGGGTCGTTCACGTACGCCAGGCTGGTGTCGTCGAACTGCAGGTATCGGCAGCCCAGCGCGTAGAGTCGGCGCACCTCCTCGGCGTAGACCGCCGCCAGGTCCGCCCAGAACTCCGCGAGGTCCGGGTACACCGACTTGTCGATGGCCGACCGGCCGCCCCGGTAGTGCACCATGCTCGGCGACGGGATCGTGAGCTTGGGGACCGCGCTTGCCACCGTGTCGCGCAGGAACGTGAACGCGTCCCCGAAGATCGTGTGCGCGAGCGTCAGCGGCGCGACGACGTGCGCGGCCGGCGGCGCCCACTCGAACTGCCGGTCGGCGTTGTGGAACGCCACCCTGATGGTGTCGTCCTGCACCCTGGCGACGCCGCCGAGCTGGTAGATGAAGTCCATGTGCCAGGACTCGCGGCGCAGCTCGCCATCGGTCGCGGCGGCCAGCCCCACGTCCTGCTGATGCCGCACCGCGGTCGCGATGGCCTCGTCCTCGACGGCCCGCAGCTCGTCGGCCGTGATCCGGTCGGCGGCCGCCGCCTCACGTGCCCGCAACAGCTCCGGCGGCCGCAGCAGGCTGCCAACGTGGTCGGCCCGAAACGGCGGCCTGCACCCGCTGAGCTGGGGTGTCGCGGTCTCCGGCATGCAGAACTCTCCTCTGGGCAGATCGTCAACAAGATTGTAAGCAATACCGACAGCTTGCCCAATGTGTGCCCTGTCTTTAATCGCCGGCTGCCCCCGTGCTCGCCGACGCCGTGGTCGCCGGCTCGGCGGCGGCAGCAGCGGCAGGCTCGCTGCTGACCGCTGCTGCCGGAGTGCTGGCCGCTGCTGCCGCAGTGCCGTTCCCGGTGAGCGGGAAGTGACAGGCCACCAGGTGGCCGTCGGCGAGGGCGCGCAGCTCGGGCACTTCTGCGGCGCAGAGGTCCGCCGCCCGCGGGCACCGGGTGCGGAACCGGCAGCCGCTGGGCGGGTCAAGCGGAGACGGCAGCTCCCCGCTGATAACCGTCGCGGTCTCTCGCCGGCCCACGGTCGGGTCGGGGCTCGGGATGGAGTTGAGCAGCGCCAGCGTGTAGGGGTGCAGCGGCGCGCTGTACAGCGACCGGACCGGGCCTACCTCGCATAGCCTGCCCAGGTACATGACCGCCACCCGGTCGCTGACCTGCTTGACCAGCGCCAGGTCGTGGGCGATGAACAGGTAGGACAGCCCCAGGTCCTCGCGCAGCTTCTCGAACAGGTTGAGCACCTGCGCCTGCACCAGCACGTCGAGCGAGCTGACCGGCTCGTCGCAGAGGATCAGCTTCGGCTCGAGCGCGAGCGCCCTGGCGACCGCGACCCGCTGGCACTGGCCGCCCGACAGCTCTCTGGTGCGCCGGCCGCCGTAGCGCACCGGGTCGAGTCCCACCAGGTCCAGCAGTTCGCTGACGCGGGCCCGGCGCTGCTCGCGGGAGCCCTCCCCGTAGGCCACGAGCGGCTCCTCGACGAGCCGTGTCACGCTCCACCGGGGGTCGAGGGAGGTGAACGGGTCCTGGAAGACCATCTGCATGTTGCGGCGGGCCGCCTTGAGCGCGCCGCGGGACAGCTCCGCCAGGTTCTGACCCTGGAAGATCACCTCGCCGCGCTTGGGCGGCGGTGCCTGGATCACCGAGCGGGCCAGCGTCGACTTGCCCGAGCCGGTCTCGCCCACGATGCCGAGCGTCTCACCCACGTGCAGGTCGAACGACACATCCGCGACGGCCTGCAGCACGCCGCCCTTCGC
>JASHPF010000211.1 GCA_030038295.1 Streptosporangiaceae bacterium | reverse complement strand
CGTGACACCTGCGTGGGACGGGCTTGCGGCTGACCGGGTGAACCCATAGGAGGCCGTGCGCGGCCGGATCCGGCCAGCGTCCGGCTCGTCGAACCCGGCCGCGATCACCGTGACCCGCACCTCGTCGCCGAGCGCGTCGTCGATGATGGCGCCGAAGATGATGTTCGCGTCGGGCGCGGCCGAGTTGGCCACCAGCTGCGCCGCCTCGTTGATCTCGAACAGGCCGAGGTCCGAGCCGCCCTGAATCGACAGCAGCACCCCGTGCGCGCCGTCGATGCTCGCCTCCAGCAGCGGGCTGGAGATCGCCATCTCCGCGGCGGCGACCGCGCGGTCGTCGCCCCGCGCGGTGCCGATGCCCATGAGAGCCGAGCCCGCGCCGGACATCACCGACTTCACGTCGGCGAAGTCCAGGTTGATCAGGCCGGGCGTAGTGATCAGGTCGGTGATGCCCTGGACGCCGGACAGCAGCACCTGGTCGGCCGCCTTGAACGCGTCCAGCACGCTGACGTGCCGGTCAGAGATCGACAGCAGCCGATCGTTCGGGATCACGATGAGGGTGTCTACCTCGCCGCGCAGCCGCTCGATGCCGGTGTCGGCCTGGGCAGCCCGGCGCTTCCCCTCGAACCCGAACGGCCGGGTCACGACGCCGATGGTGAGCGCGCCCAGGGACCTGGCCACCTCGGCCACCACGGGCGCGCCGCCGGTGCCGGTGCCGCCGCCCTCGCCGGCGGTGACGAACACCATGTCCGCGCCCTTGAGGACCTCCTCGATCTCCTCCCGGTGATCCTGCGCGGCCTTCGCGCCGATGTCCGGATTGGCCCCGGCACCGAGGCCCCTGGTGAGCTCGCGCCCGACGTCAAGCTTGACGTCCGCGTCGCTCATCAGCAGCGCCTGTGCGTCGGTGTTGATCGCGATGAACTCGACCCCGCGGAGTCCCTCTTCGATCATCCTGTTTACGGCGTTGACGCCGCCCCCGCCGATGCCGACGACCTTGATGACCGCCAGATAGTTCTGCGGTGCTGCCACGAGGAGCAAACCCTTCCGCTTGTCGTCCGAGGGCGGCCCCCCCGGACCCCTGCTGCGAACCGTTCCCGCCGTCACGGCCCGCCCCTATCGGGGGAACGGGCTCGCTGCGGTCCGCGGCCGTCGCGCCCGCGCCTGGCCTGGGCCGGCACAGTTCCGGGTCCCAGCGCGGCCCCCCGCGCTAGCCAGGCGGTGGCACGACAACCCTCACCCTCAACTTGAGATTTAGAGTTATGTCAAGCTGTCGACTGATAGGGACAGTAGGGTTGCCCGCATCCCAAGGTCAATCACTGGTCACCATCCTCGCGCGGCGTGTCGCGCTGGCACCGCTGCGCCGGGCGCGGATCACCGGCCGGTTACGGCTGCGTGACCGCGGTTGTGGGGTCGCTGACGTCGTAGTAGCGGGCGTGCGTGCCGATGAGCAGGGCGAGCTCGGCCGCCTTCTGCGCGGCCTGGCTCGGCCCGCCCCAGATCACCGTGATCCCGCCGGCCAGCCGCAGCGTCACGCCGGTCGCGGTCGCCGACACCGACCTCACCTGATCCCGCAGCTGCGTCGGCAGCTCGTCGACGACCAGCCCGGCGGCCCTGACGGCAGGGTTACCGCGCAGCACCGGCGGCGGATTCGTGAGCACCGGGAGGCCGGCCGGAACCGCCGTGGCCGAGGACACCGTCACGCCGTAGGGGTCGATGAGCGCGTAGCCGCCCGCGGCCGGCACGGCGAGCGCGGCGATGCGGGGTCGCACGCTAATGACCACGGTGTCGGGGAACGACCGCGTCACCCGCGCGGACAGCACCGCCGGGAGCCGGTCGACCCGGCGCGCCGCCGCTGCCGTGTTAAGCCGGGCCAGCGGGGTGCCGAGCGTGATGCCGGCGGCGCCGCGCACCGCGGCGGCGGATACCAGCGGGCCGCCGCCGGTCACCCGCACGTGCCGCACCACCAGGACGCTCGGTCCGAGCAGCGCCCAGCCGGCCACCCCGACGATCACCACCGCCAGGCCGGCCGCGAACACCCTCCGGCCTGGCGCGCGCCGCGGCCGGGCCGGGACTGCACCGGGGTCAGCCCCTTCGACCCCGTTCCCGCCCGCAGCGGTCAGCGCCGCGTCGGCCCGCGTGCGTGCGGTCCTCACGTGTCGCCGGCCCGCTCGCGCAGCGCGGCCACGATCTGCGGCCCGAGCGCGGTGACATCGCCGGCGCCCATGGTGAGGACCAGGTCACCAGGCTTGGCCAGGCCGGCGATCGCGGCGGGCACGTCCGAGCGATCGGGCATGAAGATCGCGCGGCCGCCCGGCACGGCGTCGCTGATCAGCCTGCCGGTGACGCCGGGCTCCGGATCCTCCCTGGCCGCGTACACGTCCAGCACCAGGACCTCGTCCGCCGCCGCGAGAGCGGCGGCGAACTCGGCCGCGAAGATCCGGGTCCGGCTGAACAGGTGCGGCTGAAAGATCGCGATGACCCGGCCGCCCGCCGCCACGGTGCGGGCGGCTGCGAGGTCCGCGGCCAGTTCGGTGGGGTGATGCGCGTAGCTGTCGATCACCTGCACGCCGTCTGCCTCGCCGGTCAGCTCCAGCCGGCGCCGCGCGCCGCGGTAGGCGGCCAGCCCGGCTGCCACGTCGCCCGCTGGCACGCCGAGCTCTAGGCACAGCCCGAAGGCGGCAGCCGCGTTGAGCGCGTTGTGCCGGCCCGGCACCGCGATGTCGAGCCGCACCGGCCCGGCGGGGCCCGTACTCGCAGCCTGCCTGCCCTGGCGCGTCACGGTCAGGCTCGTGCGCATCCCACCGGACCGGATGTCGCTGACCAGGTAGTCGGCGTCCGCGGCGGTGCCATAGGTCAGCGCGGTCACGTCCGGCCGCACGTGCCCGGTCAGCGCCCTGGCGCCCGGATCGTCCGCGCTGGCCAGCAGCACGCCGCCGGGGGTGATCCGGCCGGCAAAGGCGGCGAACGCCCCCTCGATCGCGGCGAGCGTCCCGTAGTTGTCCAGGTGGTCCGCCTCGACCGAGGTCACCACGGCCGCGTCGGGCGCGAACATGAGGAACGACCCGTCGCTCTCGTCCGCCTCGATCACGAACTGGCGACCCGCCCCCTGGTCCGCGCCGAGCCCCGTTTCGGCCAGGATCCCGCCGATCACATAGGACGGCTGCGCCCCGCTGTGCCGCAGCACCGTGGTGATCATCGAAGTCGTGGTCGTCTTGCCGTGCGTGCCCGCCACCGCGATGCCCTGGTAGCCCAGCATGACGCTGGCCAGCGCCGCGGCCCGGTGCAGCACGCGCAACCCGCGGCGCTGCGCCTCGAGGAGTTCCGGGTTATCCGGCCGGATGGCCGTCGAGACCACCAGGGTGTCGGCGTCGCCGAGGTGGCCGGCCGCGTGCCCGACGGCCACCCGCGCCCCGGCCGCTGCGAGCTCCGCCAGCAGCGCAGACTCCGCCTGATCACTGCCGGACACACGGACACCGCGGGCGAGCATGATCCTGGCGATTCCGGACATGCCAGCGCCGCCGATGGCCACGAAGTGCACCGCGCCCAGCTCGCTGACGGGGACCGGGTCGACCGGGGTCACGAGGCTCATGCGGCTACCTCCCCGCCCGGCGCCGGCCCGCCGACCGGATCGGCCGGGGCGCCAGCTGCTGCTGCTCGTGGCCGAGGTCGAGCACCCGCGCCGCGAGCTCGGTGTCGGCGGCGCGGTTGCCGGTGGCAGCCGCCGCCTGGCTCATCGCCGCCACCAGCTCGCCATCGAGCAGGATCGGCAGCAGCGCTTCGGTGATCCACTCCGCCGACAGGTCGGCGTCATCGATGATCAGGCCGCCGCCGGCCTCCTCGATGGGCTCAGCGTTCAGCCGCTGTTCGCCGTTGCCGTGCGGCAGCGGAACGTAGGCGGCCGGCAGGCCGACGGCCGTCAGCTCGGCGCAGGTCATCGCGCCAGCACGGCACAGCGCGAAGTCGGCCGCGGCGTAGCCCAGATCCATCCGGTCCAGGTACGGCAGGACGACGTACGGCACCGGACCGGGCGGCACCGCCACGTCAGCGTTCTTCGGCCCGACGACGTGCAGGACCTGGACGCCGACCGCGCGCAGGGTGGCGGCCGCGCCGAGCACCGCCTGGTTCAGCGACGCGGCGCCCTGGGATCCGCCCGTCACGAGGAGGACCGGCAGGTCCGGCTGCAGACCGAAGTGCGCGCGGGCCTTGTCGGCGAGCGCCAGCCGGTCCAGGCCGGCGATCTGCCGCCGGATCGGGATGCCGAGGTAGGCGGCGTGCAGCAGCCTGGTGCCCGGCTGCCCGGTGTAGACATACCGGGTCAGCACCGCGCCGATCCGGTTGGCGAGGCCGGGCCTGGCGTTGGCCTCGTGCACGACGATGGGCAGCCGGGCGCGCCTTGCGGCCAGGTACCCGGGGGTCGCGACGTACCCGCCGAAGCCGATCAGGACATCAGCGTGCACCCGGGAAAGGATCTTGCCGGTGCTGCGGACCGCGTCGCGGAGCCGGCCGGGCACCGAGGCGAGCTCCGGCGTGAGACCGCGTGGCAGCGGTACCGGCGGGATCAGCGCGAGGTCGTAGCCGCGCATCGGCACCAGCCTGGTCTCCAGCCCGCGCTCGGTGCCGAGGCAGGTGATCAGTGTCTCCGGCTCGGCCAGGCGCACTGCGTCCGCGAGGGCCAGCGCGGGCTCGATGTGCCCGCCCGTGCCGCCGCCCGCGATGACGACGCTGACCGCCATCGGCACCTCACCTTCGTCGACCGGGCCACCCTACTGGGCGACGCCACGCTTACTGCGGCGGCGCCACCCTCCTGCGGCGACTGCCCGAACTCGCGCGGTCGGCGGTCGCTGTGGTCGTCGCGCCCCCGCGGTAGCGGCCAAGACGGCGCAGCAGCCGCAGCGGCGTGGCCGGGCCCGCCGCCGCGAGCGCACGAGCCGCGCCGGGCTCGGTCCGCGCGAACGCCATCAGCATGCCCAGCGCCACCAGGCTAGCCAGCAGCGACGACACGCCGGCCGAGATCAGCGGCAAAGGCACGCCGCTGATCGGCAGCAAGCCGAGCACGGCACCCATGTTGACCATGGCCTGCACCACGAGCCAGACGGTGATCGCGCCCGCCGCCAGCCGCGAGAACGTGTCCGGGGCGCGGCGGGCGATGCGCAGCCCGGCGAACGCGATTCCGCCGTACAGCGCCACCACGCACAGCGTGCCCACCAGGCCGAGTTCCTCGCCGAGGATCGCGAAGATGAAGTCGGTCGGGCTGTTGGGCACCCAGCCCCACTTGGCCCGGCTGGCGCCCGTGCCCACCCCGAACAGGCCGCCAGAGCCGAGCGCGTCCTTGCCCTGGATGAGCTGGTAGCAGCTCAGGCTCTGACAGCTGGGCGAGTGCGCAGCGAAGAACGCGGTGATCCTGGCCAGCTCGTACGGGTGCACGGCGACGACGATGAGAAGCACGAACGCCATCAGGCCGGCCAGCCCCGCGAGCAGCCTGCGCGGCGTGCCGATGATCCACAGCAGCGCGAGAAAGATCACGATCAGCAGGAACGTGGTGCCCATGTCCCTGCCGAGGAGCACGAGCAGGCTGAGCAGGGCGGCGCCGGGCAACAGCGGGATGAGCAGGTGCCGCCAGTCGGCCAGCTGCCCGAGCCGCTCCTTGCGGGCGAGCAGGTCGGCGCCCCACACCACGAGCGCGAGCTTGGCGAGCTCGGACGGCTGCACCTGGGTGCCCGCCACGATCAGCCAGCGCTTCGCGCCGTCCACCTCGACGCCGAACAGCAGCACGAGGGCCACGCCCGCCAGCGCGGCCAGCAACAGCGGGTACGCGCAGGCGCGGAAGAGCCGTGGCGGGGACTTGGCGGCCAGCCACATCAGCGCCAGCCCGGCGACGGCGCCGGCCAGCTGCTTGATGAACATCGAGTAGGGCGGCAGGCCGTTGTCCAGGTCATAAGCGGTACCCGCGGACAGCACCATCATCAGGCCGACCGCCAGCAGCAGCAGGGTGCAGCCGAGCACGAGGTAGTAGGACGCGAGCGGCTTGTCCAGGAGCGCCACAAGCCGCGTCGCGGCGTCCCGCACTCGGCGGGTTCCCGCGAGCGTGACGGTCCGCGCCTCGCCGCGGCCCGGCAGCCGCAGGCTGGCCGCGGCCGGGTGGGCCGGGTGGGCCGGGTCGTCGTCGGTGGTGCCGATCGACGGCACGGTGCTCACCGGGATTCCCTGTGGTCCCGCCGATCCGCGTGATCGCTCAGCCGCCGCACCGCCGCGGCGAACGCGTCGCCGCGCGCCTGGTAGTCACGGAACATGTCCCACGACTGGGCGGCCGGCGCCAGCAGCACCGTGTCGCCGGGTCGCGCGGCAGCCGCGGCCTCCGCCGTCGCAAGATCCATGACTCCAGTGTCGGTGCTGCCGAGCTCCGTTACCGGGACATCCGGTGCGTGTCGCGCCAGCGCGCGACCGAACCTGGCCGCGTCGGTGCCGATCAGCACGGCGGCCCGCAGCCGGGGTGCGGCCGCGGCCACCAGCGCGTCCAGGTCAGCGTCGCTACCGCGGAAGAGCCCGCCGGCGATCCAGACGATGGCGGGGAACGCCGCAAGCGACGCGGCGGCAGCCGCCGGATTGCTCGCCTTCGAGTCGTCCACGAAGGCAACCCCCGCTCGCTCGGCCACCAGCGCGATGCGGTGCGGCTCAGGCACGAAGACGGCGAGCCCGGCGGCGATGCTGGCCGGCTCGTCGCCGTAGGCCCTGGCCAGCGCGGCGGCCGCCAGGGCGTCCGCCACGTTATGGGGCGCGGCCGGCCGAACGTCACGCACCTGTGCGAGCCGGACGGCGGCGTCGCCGCAGAACGCGCGGTCGACCAGCCAGCCGTCCGCCACCCCGAGCTCGCCCAGCCGGGGCGGCCGGAGGCCGAAGGCCACCTTCCTGGCGGCCGGCCCGGGCGTTCGCGTCACGGCGGCGTCGGCCATCGCGACCGTCCGCGGGTCGTCGGCGTTGCACACCGCCACGGTGCCGGGCGCGAAGATCCTTGCCTTGGCCGCGGCGTAGGACTCCAGGTCGTCGTGCCAGTCCAGGTGGTGCGCCGCCACGTTGAGAACGGCGGCGGCGAGCGGCGCGATGGTGGTGCTCCAGTAGAGCTGAAAGCTGGAGAGCTCGACCGCGACGACCGGGTAGGGCTCGGGATCGGTCACGATGGCCAGGATCGGCACGCCGACGTTCCCGGCCGCGGCACCGCGGTGACCGGCGGCGCCGAGCATGGCGGCGAGCATCCGCACGGTGGTGGTCTTGCCGTTGGTCCCGGTGACGGCCAGCCACTGCTGGCGGCCGCCCGTCCCGAGGGCGGGCCGCAGCCGCCAGGCGAGCTCGACGTCGCCAATCACCTCGACGCCAGCGGCCACCGCGGTCGCCAGCAGCGGCGTGTCCGGGCGCAGGCCCGGCGAGGTGACCACAAGGCCGACATCGGGCGGCAGGTGAGCCTCGGGGCCGAGCTCGGCTGGCCCGAGCCGAACCCGTACGCCGTCCCGGCGCAGGCGAGTGGCCAGGTCGTGGCGCTCGGCGTCGTCGCGTGAGTCGACCGCCGTCACGCTCATCCCGCGGCCGGCCAGCACCTGCACCACCGACTGGCCGGTCACGCCGAGCCCCACCACGAGGACGGGCCGGCCGTCAAGCCCGGCCGGCTGCTCGTCGCCGCGACGCTGGCCCATAGGGTCAGGTCACCAGCCACTCGGCGTAGAAGATGCCGAGGCCAAGCGCGATGCACAGGCCGCAGATGAGCCAGAACCTGATCACGATCGTGGTCTCCGGCCAGCCCATCATCTCGAAGTGATGATGCAGCGGGCTCATCTTGAAGACCCGGATGCCTCGTCCGGTTCTCAGCCTGGTCACCTTGAAGACGCTGGTCTGGATGATCACCGACGCCGTGATGATCGTGAAGAGCCCGCCGAGGATGAGCAGCAGCAGCTGGGTCTTGGTGCACACGGCCAGGCCGGCCAGCACGCCGCCCAGGGCCAGTGACCCGGTGTCGCCCATGATGATCTTGGCGGGCGGTGCGTTCCACCAGATGAAGCCGAAGCACGCGCCGAGCACGGCAGCCGCGACCACGGCCAGGTCGAGCGGGTCCCTGATCTGATAGCACTGCCGGGACAGGAACGTCGTGCAGTCGTTGCGCTCTTGCCAGATGCCGATGAGCACGTACGCGGCCAGCACCAGCACGGTCGCCCCGGTTGCCAGGCCGTCAAGCCCGTCGGTGAGGTTCACCGCGTTCGAGAATCCGGCGATCATGATGACCACCCAGATCACGAACGGCAGCGTGCCGAGCGCCGGGCCGAAGTCGCGCAGGAAGGACAGGTGCGCGTCGGCGGGCGTGAGGTCGTAGCCGTCCGGGTGCTGCAGCACCTCGAGCGCGAACACCGCGCCCACCACGATCTGGCCGGCCAGCTTGGCGCCGCTGCGCAGGCCGAGGCTGGTCTGCCGGTAGATCTTGATGAAGTCGTCGATGAAGCCGACCAGGCCGAGCCCCACCATCAGGAACAGCACGAGCAGGCCGGAGGCGCTCATCGGGTCGTTCGTGGCGACGTGGCCGACCACGTAGCCGGCTACCGACGCCAGCACCATGACGGCGCCGCCCATGGTCGGCGTGCCGCGTTTGGTCTCGTGTGACGCCGGGCCGTCGACCCGGATCGGCTGGCCGTAGCCCTGACGGCGCAGCACCGCGATCACCAGGGGCGTCCCGAATAGCGCCAGCACGAGCGAGACGGCCCCGGTGACGAGGATGGTCTTCAACTGCCCCGCCCCGCTGCGCCGTCAATCGGCTGCTCGCCGGTGAGCGCCAGCGCGACCCGCTCGAGGTGGATCGAGTGCGAGGCCTTGACCAGGACCACGTCACCGTCACGCAGCCGCTCTTGCAGCGTGCGGACCGCGGCCGGCGCGTCTGGCACGTGGTGCAGCTCACCCCGCCAGCCAGGCACACCCTTGGCCCCGGCCAGCATCGGCGCCGCCTGCTCGCCTACCACGATCAGGCCCGCGAGACCCGCCTCGGCCGCCTGCGCGCCGATCTGCTCGTGCAGCCGGTCGGCGTCGTCCCCGAGCTCGGTCATGTGGCCGAGCACGGCGAAGCCGCGGCGGCCATGAGCCATCGCGGCCAGCGCCGCGATCGCCGCGCGGACCGAGTCGGGATTGGCGTTGTAGGCGTCATTGACGACGGTGACGCCGTCCGGCAGCTGCGTTACCTCCATCCGCCACCGGCTACGGGCCACGGCGGCGCAGAGCCCGGCGGCGACATCGGCGACTGGCATGTCAAGCTGAAGCACCAGGGCGGCGGCGGCGAGCGCGTTGTGCACGTGGTGCTCGCCGTACAGCTGGAGCTGCACCGGCGCCGACCCGGCCGGCGTGACCAGGATGAAGCCGGCCCGCCCGGCCTCGTCGGAGCGGACCTCGTCGGCCCGCACCTGCGCGGCGGCCGACCGTCCGAAGGTCACCACGCGCGCCCGGGTCCTGGCCGCCATGGCGGCGACCCGGTGGTCGTCGGCGTTCAGGACCGCGACGCCGTCGGGCGGCAGCGCGGCGGGTAGCTCGCCCTTGGCCAGCGCGATCGCCTCCAGGCCGCCAAACTCGCCGGCGTGCGCGTGTCCGACGCACAGCACGGCCCCGAGCCGCGGCGGCGCGATCTGGCACAGCTGCGTGATGTGACCAGGCCCTCGTGCGGCCAGTTCGGAGACGAGGTACCGGGTCCGGCCGGTGACCCTGAGCACCGTCAGCGGATGGCCGATCTCGTTGTTAAACGAGTCGCGCGCCGCTACCGTCGGCGCCACGGTCTCGAGGAGCTGCGCGGTCAGGTCCTTGGTGGTGGTCTTGCCCGCCGACCCGGTGATGCCGATCACGGTGAGGCCGGGCAGCCGGTCAACGACGGCGCGGGCCAGCCTGCCCAGCGCGGCCGGCACATCCGGCACGATCAGGGCTGGACCGCCGGTCGGCCTCGTGGCCAGGGCGGCCACGGCCCCGGCTCGGACCGCGGCCGCCGCGAACTCGTGCCCGTCGGTCCGGGTGCCGGGCAGCGCGGCGAACAGGCTGCCCTGGCCGGCCTCCCGCGAGTCGATCACGACCGGTCCGGTGATCAGCGCGGCCGGGTCGGGCACCTCCGCGAGGAGCGCGTCCGTCACCTGCGCCACCTCGGCCAGCGACAGCGGGATCACGCGTCCGCCAGCAGCGTGTCCGGGTGGCTGCCGGGTCCCTGACGGCCTGCTGCGCCGGGGCCCTGGTCGTTCTCCGCGGCCAGCCGGGTCGCGAGCGCGGCGCTGGCCACCTCACGGTCGTCGAACGGGATCACGCCACCCGCCACGTACTGACCGCGCTCGTGACCCTTGCCCGCGATCAGCACGACATCTCCCTTGCCCGCGTGCGCAATCGCAGTCTGGATGGCCGCCGCCCGGTCCGGCTGGACCACCACGTGCGCGCGGTCGCGCTGCGGTATCTCGATGGCGCCAGCCAGCATCTCCGCCAGGATCGCCAGCGGGTCCTCGGACCGGGGATTATCGCTGGTCAGGATCACCGTGTCGGCGAGCCTCGCAGCCGCCGCGCCCATCAGCCTGCGCTTGCCGCGGTCCCGGTCGCCGCCGCAGCCTACGACAATCACCAGACTGCCCTGGGTCACCGGACGCATCGCCGCCAGCAGGGCCTCCACCGCACCGGGCTTGTGCGCGTAGTCCACCAGCACGGTGAAGTCCTGGCCGCGGTCCACCCGCTCGAGCCGACCGGGGGGACCCGCGCTAGCCGCCACGCCCGCCACGGCGTCCGCCAGTCCGACACCGGCCTCGACCAGCGCCACGATGGCCGCGAGCGCGTTGGCGACGTTAAACTCGCCCGGCAGCGCGACGGCCGCGTCCGCCGCTACGCCGCCGGGGCCAATCACCCGGAACGTCGACCCGTCCGCCCCCGGCCGGACGTCGGTCGCCCGCCAGTCAGCGGCCTGCCGCCCGCGACCAGAGAAGGTGGTCACCGGGATGGCGGCGTGCGCCGCGAGCTCGCGGCCGTGCTGGTCGTCGATGCTGATCACGCCCGCCCGGGCATACGCGGGGGTGAACAGCCTGGCCTTGGCCGCGAAGTACTCGTCCATGCTGGCGTGGAAGTCCAGGTGATCCTGGGACAGGTTGGTGAAGACCGCGACCTCGTAGCGCGTGCCCGCTACCCGGCCGAGCGCCAGCGCGTGGCTGGATACCTCCATCGCCGCGGCCCCGACCCGCCGCTCCACCATCGTGGCCAGCAGCGCCTGCAGGTCGGTGGCCTCGGGGGTGGTGAGCGAGCTTTCCTGTGTCTCCCCGCCGATGCGGGTCTGTACGCCGCCGATCAGCCCGGTCTGGTACCCCGCCGCCCGCAGCCCTGACTCGACCAGGTAGGTGGTGGTCGTCTTGCCTGCCGTGCCGGTGATGCCGATGAGCAGCAAGTGGTCGGACGGCTCCCCGTAGACCCAGGCCGCGACCTCGCCGAGCCGTGACCTCGGGTCGGCGACCACGAACACCGGCAGCCCAGACGCGACCGCGGCCCGGCGACCAGCCGGATCCGTCAGCACAGCCACCGCGCCGGCCGCGGCCGCGTCCGCGCAGAAGCGTGCCCCGTGCACGGCCGCGCCGGGCAGCGCCGCGTACAAGTCACCAGGGCGAACCGCGCGCGAGTCGTGCGTGACGCCGGTCAGCCCGGTACGGGTGCCCGTCCCCCTGGGATCCCCGGCGCGCAAGCCGAGCAGCGCCGCGAGCCCGGCCAGCGGTCGGGTGGAGACGCGTTGCGGGCGAAAGGCCACTGGCACGGGCAGAGGTTACCTCCCCTCACGGCGCGGTGAGCCTGATATAGGGCGTCTTGGCATAGTCAGGGGCGATCTTCATGGTCTGTAGCGCGAACTTCATCACGTCGTAGAAGGCGGGCCCCGCGACCTCGTCGCCGTAGTACGTCCCCCGTGGATCCTGGATGTTCACGGCGACGACTAGCTGCGGGTTGTCCGCCGGCGCGATGCCGATGTAGCTGGAACCATACTGACAGAGGCAGTTGCCGGCCCCGACGTCGGACACCTGTGCGGTGCCGGTCTTGGCCGCCACCGTATATCCCGTCAGCAGCCCCCAGTCCTGGCCCGCCGCGGCGTCCACGGCTGGCACCTGCTGCAGAATCGTCATGAGTTCGCTCGCGGTGCTGGCCTTGATCACGCGCGTGCTCGCCGGGCGCGGGGCCGGGGTGAACTGACCTGAGGCACTGGTGGTGCCGGCCACGAGCGTCGGCTGGACCCGGACGCCCCCGTTGGCGATGGTGGCGTACACGCCGGCCATCTGAATGGCGGTGACGCCGAGGCCCTGGCCGAACGAGTACTCAAACTCGTTGTCGCCCCAGTAGTCGGCGCTGCCCGGCGCGGCAAGCAGGCCCGCGCTCTCGCCTGGCAACCCGAGGCCGCTGGGCGAGCCCAGCCCGAACGCCCGCAGGTAGTCGTACTGCTGCTGCGGCGTGATGTGCTGCGCCACCTGCACCATGCCGACGTTGCTCGAGTTCGCGACTATTCCCGCGATGGTGTATCGGACGGTCGGATGCCACTCGGCGTCGTGGAACGTGTACTGGCCGTCGATGGTGATCTGCGGCGGGATCGTGTACGCGCTCATCGGCGTCTGCCCGCCCCGTTCCAGCGCAGCCGCGACGGTGATCGGCTTGAGCGTGCTACCGGGTGCGAAGACGTCAGCGACGCCGATGTTGGTCGTGCTCGCGAGGCTCGACACGGCGGCCGGGTTGTACGTCGGGTACTGCGCCATCGCCAGGATGGCCCCGGTCTTGGGCTGCATGACGACGATCGAGCAGCTCAGCGCGTGGGTCTGCGCCACGCGCTGCTGGCAGACCTGGTCGGCCTCGTACTGGATGTCGGACTGGATGGTGAGCCGGAGACCGCGAGCGGGGATGGCCGGCGTCATGTCGGTCTCGGTGTTCGGGATGGGCTGGCCGTCCAGGCCTTCCTCGACGTACTCGCTGCCGGAGCGGCCCGCCAGCAGGGAGTTGTACTCCTGCTCCAGGCCTTGCACACCGGTCAGGGTGCCGTTCTGCTCGGTGGTGAAGCCGACCAGCGGCGCGGCGAGGTCGGCGTTGGGGTAGCTGGTCGTGTAGCTCGGCAGCTTGTCGATACCGGGCAGCCCGAGCGCGGCGATCCGGTCGGCTACCGGCACCGACACCCCGCTGGCGAGCACCTGGTACTCCGGGCTGGACGGGTGATTCAGCAGGTGCTCGATGGCGGCGGCGGACAGCGTGAGCGGGCCGGCCAGCCGGGCGGCGACGCCAGGGCGCGACGCCACCGGGATGAGCCGGGGATCGGCGTACACGGTGTCCGTCTGGACCGTCATGGCCAGCACCGCGCCGTCGCTGGTGGTGATCGAGCCCCTGACCGCCGGCACCGGGATGAGGGTGGGCGGGTGCTGCTGCTCGGAGTCCGCCGCGTAGGCGGCCGAGTCGAAGCCCTCGACCTGCACGAGCCGGCCCGCGAAGATCGTCAGCGCGAACGCGAGGCACAGCAGCGCGATGCGCAGCCGCCGTGCCGGGCTGGCGCGCCGCAGCGGCGTCCCGGCCGGGCGCGCCGACGGGC
>JASHPF010000026.1 GCA_030038295.1 Streptosporangiaceae bacterium | reverse complement strand
TCCGCGTCCTTCTTCGACCACGCCGACACCGACTCGTAGTTGCGCTTGGCGTCGTCGGCGTACAGCTTGATCGAGCCGCCGTCGGGAAATGCCTGGTAGTACGGGCCCATCGGGAAGATCTTGTAGCCGTGCCGGTCCAGCTCCAGGTCTTTGATGATCGTCGGCGGCAGCAGGCTCATGACGTAAGAAAGCCTGGTGACCTTGAATTCTGGTGCCTCCGGCCACGGGCTCTCGGTCGTCGCCGCACCGCCGGTCTTGTGCCTGCCCTCCAGCACCACGGTGCGCGCTCCGGTGCCCGCCAGGTAGGCGGCCGCCACTAGTCCGTTGTGCCCTCCGCCGATAACAATGGCGTCATATGTCGCCGCCATGAGCCAGCCTTCCGTAGAGTTGCGACCACTCGTTGGCACAGTTCGCACACGTGGTGCGAGCAGCGTCCCCGGCGGGTCCGCATAATGTTGACTGAATGTTCAGTCTAGAAATCTGCTAGCCTGGAGGCAAGAGGGAGTAGCAGAGCGACGGAGGATGGCACGGCACAGACGGCACCGGGGTAACGCCCGGCGCCGGCAGGAGAGGAACCACCGCGATGACAGTCCGGGAAGCGGGCCACGAGCCGCTGGGCACCGCGGATCAGCGGCGGGTGCAGATGCTGCACGCGGCCCTCGAGATCATCTCGGAGCGCGGGTATGCCGAGACCCGGATCGCCGACGTGGCCGAGCGCGCCGGCGTCAGCCCCGCGCTGGTCATCTACTACTTCAAGACCAAGGACCAGCTGCTGACCGAGGCCATCCGGTACTACGAGGACACCTGGTACGCGGTCGGCCAGGCCAGGATCGCGCGGCTGTCGACCGCGGCGGCGCGGCTCGAGGAGTTCGTCGCCATGTCCTGCCTGGACTCGGCCGAGCCCGAGCCAGGCAGCTCGTGGCAGCTCTGGCTTGACTTCTGGGCGCAGGCGGCCAGGAACGAGGCGGTCGGTAGCGTCCGGCGCAAGTCCGACGAGCGCTGGCGCGACGTGATCTCCTCGCTCGTCCGGGAGGGACAGGAGGCCGGCGAGTTCCGCGAGGTCGACGCGGCGAGCTTCGCCATCTATCTGTCCGCGCTCCTGGACGGGCTGACGGTCCAGATCGCACTCGACGACCCGGTCATCGACGGGCCCACGGCGTTCGACCTCACCATGCAGTTCGTCGCCGACCGACTAGGCTTCGCGTGGACCGCGGGCCGCGGCCGCGGCGCGGCAGCGCACCGGCCGGGCCCCCGAGGAAGGTAGGTTACCGACGTGGCTGGTGGCAGCGTCGAGCTGGTCTCGCTGACAAAGCGCTTCACCGAGGTGGCGGTCGACAACATCGACCTGCACATCGCCAGCGGTGAGTTCTTCTCCCTCCTCGGCCCGTCTGGCTGCGGCAAGACCACGACGCTGCGGCTGATCGCCGGCTTCGAGCAGCCGACCTCCGGGCGCATCCTGCTCGACAGCGTTGATGTGTCGGCCGTGCCGCCGCACCGGCGGAACGTCAACACGGTGTTCCAGAGCTACGCGCTGTTCCCGTTCCTGACCGTCTTCGACAACGTGGCCTTCGGCCTGCGCAACAAGAAGCTGTCCAGGGACGAACTGCGGCAGCGCGTCTACTCCGCGCTCGAGCTCGTGCACCTGCGATCGTTCGAGAAGCGGCGGCCTGGCCAGCTGTCCGGCGGCCAGCAGCAGCGGGTGGCGCTGGCCAGGGCGCTGGTGCTCCAGCCCTCGGTCCTGCTGCTGGACGAGCCGCTTGGCGCGCTCGACGCCAAGCTGCGCCGGTCACTGAAGGTCGAGCTCAAGGCGCTGCAGGAGCAAGTTGGCATCACGTTCCTGTACGTGACGCACGACCAGGAAGAGGCGCTGACGATGTCCGACCGGCTCGCGGTCATGCGGGACGGGCAGATCGTCCAGATCGGCGCGCCGGCCGAGGTCTACGAGGAGCCAGCCGACACCTATGTGGCCGACTTCCTCGGTGTCTCCAACCTGATGCCGGTCGACGTGGTGTCCAGGGGACCCGGCTCGGAGTGCCAGGTGAAGCTCGGCGACTGCCTGCTGACCGTCGAGCACGGTGGGATCGACGCTCCCGATCGGGCCCACGCGGTCGTTCGGCCGGAACGGGTCCGGATCGAGAACTTCGGCTCGGCCGGCCCGAACCGGATCCCGGCCATGGTCGAGCGGCTGGTCTATCTGGGCTCCTCGACGCAGGTGTTCCTGCACCTGGCCGCGGGCGCCGATGTGCAGGCCCTGCTGCCGAACGACGGCGGGCACACCGCGTTCGCGCAGGGCACCCCGGTGCACGTCTACCTGGCGCCGGACGCGCTGCGCGTGCTGCGGGGCGGGGCGATGGTGACCGACGCGCAGGACCTTCCGGAGGCCAGCTAGCAAGGGGAACGGGGCCTACTCACCCGCGGCCGTCCGCACCGACGCGGCCGCAGGCCTCCTCAGAAGATCACGAAGACCTTGCGGATCGTTTCGTGAATCTGCCAGGCACCCGTCCAGCCTCGCGGGAAGAACGCGGTGTCGCCCGCGCCGATCTCGAGCGACTCGCCGCCGTCGGGCGTGACCGTCATCCGCCCCGACAGGATGTGCACGAACTCGTGATCTTCCTGCCGCCAGTACGACGGCCCCGGCGTGCACTCCCACACGCCGATCTCCTGGCTGCCGTCTTTCCAGATCTCGAGGCCCCGGGTCTGCATCGGCTCGCCGGTCGCTTCCGCCAGCGGACCCCAGTCTTCGAGCTCGGCCGTCGCTGCCGCCGCGAGGTAGGGCGTGAGGTCGGTCATTATCGGGTGCTCCTTGTCGTCTTTGTCGTTGCGCCGCTAGAGCTGGGTGATCGTGCCGGGGAACGGCAGCGCGATCGGATCGGTGCGCAGCCTGCTGGTCCCGGCCGCGTCGAACCGGTCGAGACCGAGGTCCGCGACGTCCACCACAGCGGACGTGCCACCGAGCGCCACGTCGGCGGCCGCCCTGGCCACGCCCGGTCCCCACATCATGCCGGCGCCGCCCGCGCTGGCGATGACGACGCCGCCCAGTACGCCCGCGTCGGTGATCGCGGGCCCGATGATCGGCAGATGATCCGGCGTGTAGTCGATGGTGGCCGCCCACGTGCGGCGCAGCCCCAGTCCCGCGGTGACCGGTACCAGCTCGGCCAGGCGGCGCCGCATCCGCGCCAGGTACGGCTCGTCCACGCTCGTCGCCTCGCCCGGCGGCTCGTCGGGGTTGCTCATGCCGAACAGGAGCCCGCCCTCTTCCGGCCGCCAGTAGAGCCCGGCGGCCAGGTCAAACACCATCGGCACCCGCTCGGCGGCGAGGCTCGGGTGTGGCTCGGTGACCGCGACCTGGTGCCGCACGCCACCGGACGGCACCCGGATGCCGGCGAGGCCGCCGACGTCCGCCAGCTCGGGCCCGCCGGTCAGCACCACCAGCGGCGCGCCGATGTCGCCCGCCGACGTGCGGACGCCGGTGACCGCGTCGCCGCGGGTGAGCAGGCCGACGCACGCGACCCGCTCGCGGACCTGCACGCCAGCCGTGGCCAGCGCGACCGCGTACGCGAGGACGTTACGCGGCGGGTGCAGGTAGCCGTCGTCGGCACTGTACGTGCCGCCACGTGTCAGGCCCGGCGCGAGCGTCGGATTGAGCGCGTCGAGCTGGCCAGGCTCCAGCCAGCGCACCGGCAGGCCGAGCCCGGTCTGCATGGCCATCCGCTCGTGCGCGGCGGCGACCTCCGCGGCAGTGAAGCACGGCAGCACGTAGCCCTGCGGCGTGAACCCCGAGTCGATGCCAATCTCGTCTCGCTGGCTGAGGTAGAACCGGCGCGACCACTCGCCGAGCCGCACGGCCCACGGGGTACCACCCTGCGTGCGGACGATTCCGGCCGCGCGGCTGCTTGCGCCCTGGCCGAGGGTGCGCTTCTCTACCAGCACGACGCGGTTCAAGCCGCTGCGGCGGAGGAAATAGGCACACCAGCCGCCGACCGTGCCCCCGCCGACAACGACCGCGTCCGCGGTGTCTGTTACCCGCATGTACCACCGCCCACCGGCCCATCCTGTCCTAGACTGAATGTTCAGTCAAGACCGTCCTGGGTCGGCGGGCGCTGGTCAGCGGCTAGCGAGCCCGCCGCCGGCCACGCCGCTTGTTCTTGCCGCGCGCCGCCTTCCTGGACAACATCATTCGCATGGTGAGCATGGTCGCGCAGATGGCGGCGAGTACCACGACGGGCTTGACGAAACGCATCGGCGATATCACCCTCCCCCGATGGTGCCGCAGGCCGGCGTTCGTGCGTCCCGGTGCGCCGGAGCGCGGTCCCGCTGGCGCTGCGGGTCCGGCAGAACACCGGCCCGGGTACCCCGTCCGCGCGATTGGCAAACTTCCCTGGCTGGCCTGGCACGGCAGCGCCCGTCGCCCTAGACTGAACATTCAGTCAAGAAGCGAGCTGAGGTAACCGCGATGTACGGATTGTCGGCAGCGGATCTGGAGCTCCAGGCGCGTGCCCGTGAGTTTGCGGACGAGCTGATCCCGTTCGAACCGGAAGCCGAGCTGGCCGGCGGCGAACTGCCCAAGGACGTCGTCGCGGCGCATAAGGCGCGCGCCATCGAACTCGGCCTGTTCGCCACGAACATGCCGGCCGAGCTCGGCGGGCGCGGCTGCACGTCGCTGCAGCAGGTGCTGGTGCAGGAGCAGGTCGGTCGCGTCACGAACGCGCTCGCCTGGGTGGCCGCGACGCCCCCGTCCTGGCTGCCCGCGGTGGCAACCCAGGATCAGCTCGAGCGATTCGTGCTGCCGACGATCCGCGGGGAGCGCGAGGAGTGCTACGCGATCACCGAGGAGGGCGCAGGCTCGGACGTGGCGGGCATCGTCGCGACCGCGCGGCGCGACGGCGACAGCTACCTTCTCACCGGGGAGAAGTGGCACGTCACGTCCTTCAACACCGCGGACTACGCGTTCTTCCAGGCCAAGCTCGTCGGGGGTGACCACGACGGCGAGCACGCCATGTTCCTGGTCGACCTGCCCAGCCCGGGCGTCGCGGTGGTGCGCACGCCCGCCTACTCGCACACGATCAGCCACCAGCACCCGATCGTGTCGTTCACCGACGTGCGCGTCCCGGCCGGCCACCTCGTCGGCGCCGAGGGCGACGGCATGGGCTTCGCCTACGAGTGGTTCCGGTTCGAGCGGCTCATGGTCGCCGCCCGCTGCCTGGGCGGCGCGCAGCGGCTCGTCGAGGAAATGACCGCCTTCGCCAGCGAGCGCGAGGTGCAGGGTAAGCCGATCGCCAGCTTCGGCCTCATCCAGGGCATGCTCGCGGACAGCCTCACCGAGCTGTTCGCCGCCCGCGCGCTCGTCTACGAGACCGCGCGCGGTATCGACGCCGGCGCTGACGTCAAGGTGCAGCACACCCAGTGCTCCATGGCCAAGCTGTACGCGTCGGAGATGGCCGGCCGGGTGGCCGACCGGGCCGTGCAGGTCTTCGGCGGCCGCGGCTACATGCGCGAGAACGTGGCCGAGCGGCTGTACCGGGAGCTGCGGGTCGAGCGGATCTGGGAGGGCACGAGCGAGGTGCAACGCTCGATCATCGCCGACCAGCTGGTCAAGCGCGGTCCGCGCGCGCTCGTCTGAGCGCCGCCCAGCCAGTTAGCTGGCGGGCAGGCTGGCCTCGATGGCGGCGACGAGCTCGGCGGCGTCCGGCGGCGTGCGCGGCCGGAACCGGCCGAGCACCGCGCCGTCCGGCCCCACCAGGAACTTCTCGAAGTTCCACTGGATATCGCCGGCCTCGCCACTCGCGTCCGGCACCGCGGTGAGCTCGGTGTAGATGGGGTGCCGACCGGGGCCGTTCACCTCGAT
Organism: Streptosporangiaceae bacterium; assembly: GCA_030038295.1. GTDB lineage: Bacteria > Actinomycetota > Actinomycetes > Streptosporangiales > Streptosporangiaceae > JAJYUU01. The sequence goes on along the minus strand of JASHPF010000026.1, from coordinate 21,721 downwards.
CTTCTCGAACATCGGGAAGGTGACGCCGTACGTCGTCGAGCAGAACTCGGCGATCTGCTCCGCGCTGCCCGGCTCCTGCCCGCCGAACTGGTTGCAGGGGAAGCCGACCACTGCGAAGCCGCGGTCCGCGTACCGCTCGTGGAGTTCCTCGAGCCCCGCATACTGCGGAGTCAGGCCACACTTGGATGCCACATTGACGACGAGGAGGGTCTTGCCGTCGAGGTCGTCGTCGGCCAGCGAGGACGGCTCGCCGGCCAGGGTGTTCACAGAGATATCGCGCAGAGTCACGGCACGGGTCCTCACGCTCAGGGAAGCCGCCCGGCGGCCCGCGCGGCACAGCCACTAACACCGCTCGGCGGCGGGATATGCCGGTCCCCCGCAGGGAAATGCTGGCCTCGGAGACTTGCTCGTAACTGATTACTCGTGCAAGACTAATCGCGTGACATCAATCAGGCTGTTTATCCTCGGGACGCTGTCAGCCAGCGGACCCCTGCACGGGCACCAGATCCGCCAGCAGGCGCTGGCCGACCGCACCGAGGTCTGGTCCGACATCAAGGTCGGCTCCGTCTACGGTGCGCTGAAGCGGCTCGCGAGCGAGGGACTGGTGCACGAGGTGCGTACCGAGCGGGTCGGCAACCGGCCGGAACGCACCATCTACGAGATCACGAGCGAGGGACGGCGCGCACTGGCCGCGGTTCGCGAGGATGCCCTGCACCGGATCGAGCGTCACTATGACCCCTTCGATCTGGCGCTGACCCAGTCGCGCGACATCGCCGAGGAAGACCTCGAGCGCATCGTGCAGGATCGGCTCGCAGCGCTGCAGGTCGAGCTGTCCGGGATGCGCCATCGCGCCGAGCACGCCGACCCGTACGTGAACGAGGCCGAGCGCATGATGATCCAGCACTGGATACAGCGGACCGAGGCGGAGGTGCGCTGGCACACCGAGCTGGCCGCGCGCGTGCCGAAGATCGCCGCGGACTTCGAGGCGGGTATCGGCAGCCCGCAGCAACTGCGCCCGGCCGAACCGGCCGAGGACCGGAGGACGCCGTGAGCACACCGGATTCCGTCGCGGCGACGCAGGCGACGACCGGTCAGCGGACTCGCGACGACCAGGCTGGCTGGGGCCCGGTCGCGATCGTGCTGATCGGTGCCTTCATGGCGCTGCTCGACACCACGATCGTGAACGTCGCGCTGCCGAGCATCCGCACCGGGCTGCACGCTTCCCCGGCGAGCCTGGAGTGGATCGTGTCCGGCTACGCGCTCGCCTACGGGCTCGCGCTGGTGCCTGGCGGCCGGGCCGGCGACCGGTTCGGGCACAAGAACCTGTTCCTCATCGGGCTCACCATCTTCACGCTCGCGAGCGTCGCCTGCGGCATATCGCAGCGACAAGGCGAGATCGTGGCGGCCAGGATCGTGCAGGGCGTCGGCGCCGGGCTGTTCTTCCCCGCGATCAGCGCGACCATCCAGCACTCGTTCACCGGCCCGGCCCGCTCCAAGGCGTTCGGCGTGCTCGGCGCCGTCATCGGCGTGTCGACCGCGATGGGCCCGCTGCTGGGCGGCCTGATCATCGCCGGCGCCGGGACCGCCGAGGGCTGGCGGTGGGTATTCCTGGTCAACCTGTTCATCGGCGCCGTCGCCATCCCGCTGGCGGCCCGCCGGCTGCCCACGTCGGTCGCTCGCACCCAGCGCGGCTTCGACCCGGCCGGGCTGATCCTGCTGACCGGCGGTCTGCTGCTGCTGCTCGTGCCGCTCATCGAGGGCGAGCAGGACGGCTGGCCGGTCTGGACCTGGGTCTGCTTCGGCGCGTGTGTCGTGGTGTTCGCGCTGCTCGCCGTCTGGGAGCTGCGCGCCGACCGGCGTGGCGGCGATCCGCTGCTGAAGCCCGCCCTGCTGCGGCAGGCGTCCTTCTCGGCCGGCGCGGTGTTCGCCGTGGTGTTCTTCGGCGGGTTCAGCACCGTGTTCTTCACCCTGTCGATCCTGTGGCAGGAGGGCCTCGGCCACTCTGCGCTGATCACCGGGCTGGTCATCGCGCCGTACTCGGCGGGCACCCTGGCCGCGGCCGCGAACAGCGACAAGCTGTCGGCCAGGCTCGGCCGGATGGTGCTCGTGCTCGGCTGCTCACTGCTGACCGCGGGCCTGCTCCTGGTGGCCCTGGTGGTGCACCTGACGAGTCCGGGCGTGAACGGCTGGGCCCTGATCGGCCCGCTGCTGCTCGCGGGCCTCGGCACCGGCATGACGATCGCGCCGAACCAGGACTTCGTCCTCGCGACCGTGCCGCGGCAGGAGGCTGGCACCGCGGCCGGAGTCCTCGGCACGTCCCAGCGGCTCGGTACCGCGATCGGCATCGCCGTGGTCGGCACGGTGCTCTTCGGCAGCCTGCGCTTCACGCCGGGGCCGGACGCGGTGGCCGCCGCCTTCAGTCACAGCGCACAGCTGGCGCTGCTCGCCAACGTGGGCTTCGCCGTCGCAGCCCTCGTCCTCGTGCTGGCGCTACCGCGCCAGGTACCCAGCCACGCCCGGCAGTAGAACGGCCGCGACCGGACGAGCGGCATCCGCCCTAAGTCAGCCCGTTCCCGTGCTGATGGCGGTCTGCCAGACCGCGCGCCCGGTGTAACCGCCGGCAACCTGGGTGACGAACCGGTAGACCGCGTCCTCGTCGGGCGACAGCGGCCCCGGCGTGGCCTGCGGCGACGTCAGGCCCCGTTGGACCGACTCGCAGGCGCCCCAGTCCTGCCGGTTGGTGATGTCCCAGAACTCCACGGCGTAGCCGGGGTCGAAACCGGGCCGAGCCAGCGACTCGGGCGCAAACGCCCAGCTGCACTGGATCAGCGTGCGGTCGACCGCGACGGGCGTCAGCAGGTGCGTCATCACGTAGTCGGGATGGAGGCTGAGCAGCACGTTGGGGAAGATGCTGATATAGATCACGGTGCGCAGGCCGCCGGGGTCCAGGCCGCGCAGCGCCACGCCGAGGCTGCTGCCGTCCAGCGACATCGTGTCCATGCCGTCCCGCAGCTGCATCCAGCCGCCGAGCCACGGTCCGGCCGTCTCGTAGTTCTCACCGCTGTTCGGCGGGCTGACCCGGCACAGCTCGGGGTGGATCACCGGGCAGTGGTAGCACTCGTGGTAATTCTCGGTGAGGATCTTCCAGTTGGCCGCCGCGTCGTAGGAATGCCGGCCCGCGATGATGAGGCGTTCCGGCTCGTAGGGCGCGACCAGCGCGTCCAGGTCGGCCAGCGCGGGAGCAATCGGCCCGGCGGTCCCCGAGCCGTCGACGAAGATCAGCCCCTGCCAGTAGGCGACCGGCAGCTCGACCAGCCCCCAGCTGGTCTCGTCGAACCCGGCCGTGCCCTTGAAGCCCTTCGCGGCGCGCAGCTCGCCAGAAAGGCCGTAGCTCCAGGAGTGGTACGGGCACACGATCGCGGGCCGCTGCGCGACCTCGCCGCAGGGCAGCAGTTCGTGGCCGCGGTGCCGGCAGAAGTTCGCGAACGCGTGCAGGCCGCCGTCGCCGTCGCGGCTAAGCAGCACGCTGCCGGAACCGACCGGGACCGCGCGCTGATCGCCGGTGCTCGGCAGCTCGGAGGCAAAGCCGACGCAGAGCCAGCCACCCCCGAAGAAGTGCCGCTGTTCCCAGCCGAAAACGGCCGGGTCGGTGTAGGCCGCGGGCGGCAGCATACGGCTCTCGCCGAACGGCAGGAGCGCGGCAGCGACGCCCGCGGGGTCGAGCGGCGCAGTGCCGGTCCTCGATTGACTGATCATACAGTCAACTCTAGGAGGCATGTATGCGGCTGTCCAGCCGACTTCGTGCGGTTCGTGCTGAGACGCGTCCGCGGACGTCGTGATAGGGACGGTGCGCGTGCTTTGTCAGGACTGCGCCCGAGGGACGGTGGGCATGGGAGTGAGTTTGGTGCTGGCGGATTCAAGGGGTCGTCGCAACGCGCTGGCTGTCGGCGAGGAGCCTAGCGAATTGCTCGGCGGGTGTGGCGAATCCGAGGCGCTTGCGGGGGCGGTCGTTGAGTTCGGTCGCGATGGCCTGGAGCTGGGAGGGTGTCCAGGCGCGGAGATCGGTGCCCTTGGGGAGGTACTCGCGGAGCAGGCCGTTGATGTTCTCGTTGCTGCCGCGCTGCCAGGGTGCGTAGGGGTCGGCGAAGTAGATGCCGATGCCGGTTGCGGCGGTGATGCGCTGGTGCTGGGCGAGTTCGGTGCCGCGGTCCCAGGTCAGGGTGCGGGCGAACCAGGGGGGCAGGACGCTCATGTGCTCGATGACGGCGTCGGCGACGGTGCGCGCGTCGCGGCCGGCGTGCAGCGGGATCAGGGTGAGGTAGCCGGTGGTGCGCTCGACGATGGTGGCGACGGCGGAGTTCGATGCCCTCGACCCGATGATCAGGTCGCCTTCGTGGTGGCCGGGCACCAGCCGGCCCTCGACCTCGGCGGGCCGGGCGCCGATCGGCACCGCGTCGGTGATCCGGACCCGGGACCGGGGCCGCTGCCCGCGGCGGTGCCGTACCACCCGCCCGGTCCGCAGGCAGGCCTGCAGCTCGCGGCGCAGCTGCCCGCGCGGGTAGACGTAGATCGACTGGTAGATCGCCTCGTGGCTGACCTGCATGGCCGCCTCACCCGGGTAGAGCACCTTCAGCCGCCCGCTGACCTGCTCGGGCGAGTACCGGCGGCCCAGCATCTGCTGCACCGCCTCGCGCAGCCGCGGGCTGGCCGACAGCCGGGATGGCCGGGGCCGCCGCTGCCGCTCCCACGCCATCCGGTGCGCCAGCTCGGGCTGATAGCCGCCGGTCCGCGGGCTGGCGTTGCGGGCCAGCTCCCGGCAGACCATCGACGGGCTGCGGCCCATCGCCGCGGCGACCGCCCGGACCGACAGGCCGGACTCGCGAAGCCGGGCCAGCTCATACCGCTCCTCGCGGGTCAGGTAACGCTCACAGTAGGTCGCGCTCGCAGGCCGGTACACCCCGCCCATCCTGCGGCGCAGCTCATAAGCGAACATCGGCGACACGCCGGCCGCAGCCGCCGCCCGGGTCGGCGGCAACCCCGCCGCCAGATAATCCAGCACCAGCCGCACCCGCTCGGGCGGCCGCTTACGCCAGGCCACAACACCCTCCCAAGGACAGGCGTTGCGACAATCCCTTGAGCCCAGCGTCGCTATAGCAGCACCAAACTCACTCCCATGCGTACGGCCCGGCGGGCGCAGTACCGACGAACCTCGCAGAGCGCTGCATATCGCCGGTCGCGGCAGGCGTGCCTTGGTGCGCGCTGTGCCGAGAGCCCCGCACGCCTCGACCAGCGAAATTCCTGACCGGTCGTTCGGGGCATTATCGTGTCCGCATGGCAGAGGGCTGGAACGGCGGCCGGCCCCGGCCGACCCGGCCCGCGCGCCGGGGACGGCCGGGCTACGACCTGGAGTCGCTGCTCGCGGTGGCGGTGACGGTGTTCAACGAGCGCGGCTACGACGGTACGAGCATGGCGGACCTGTCACAGCGGCTCGGTATCTCCAAGTCCTCGATCTACTACCACGTCGAGAAGAAGGAAGACCTGCTCAGCCTGGCGCTCGACCGGGCCCTGGACGGGCTGTTCTCGGTGGCCGACGAGACGCTCGCCGCGGGCGGCATCCCGGCGATCGACCGGCTGGAACGGCTGGTTCGCGGCAGCGTCCAGGTACTGGCAGACCGGCTCCCCTATGTCACGCTGCTGCTGCGCGCCCGCGGCAACACCGCCGCCGAGCGCCGCGCGCTGGGGCGCCGGCGCGAATTCGACCAGCTGGTCGCCGACCTGGTGAAGGAGGCCGAGCGGGACGGCGACATCCGGCCCGACGTGGACCCAGCGATCACGGCCCGGCTGCTGTTCGGCCTGGTCAACTCCATGATCGAGTGGTATCGCCCCGGCCGCCAAGACGGCGCGGACGCGGACGCGAACGCGCTGGCCGACGCGGTCTGCGCGGTCGCCTTCGACGGCCTCCGGGTCCGGCGCGCGGCTGCCGGCCGAGAGCCTGGCGAGCGGCCGGGCGAGATGGCCCCCGACGCGGAGGCCCGGTGATCCTCGATATCGGAGACCCGCGACCGGTCCTGCTCGTCGATGTCGACGGCGTGCTGAACCCGTGGGGCGCGACGGACTGCCCGCCGGGATTCAGCACTCATAACTTCTTCCCTGGCGAGCGGGTGCTGCTGTCACGCGCGCACGGCGAGCTGCTGACCTCGCTCGCCTCGGCCTACGAGCTGGTCTGGGCCACGGCCTGGGAGCACAACGCCAACCGGTTCATCGCCCCGATACTCGCGCTGCCGGAGCTGCCGGTGATTGAGTTCCCGGTGGACGGGCGGGATCCGTACTTCCGGAAGCTCCCGGCGGTGATCGAGGCCGTCGGGCAGCGGCCGTGCGCCTGGATCGACGACGAGCACCGGCCCGACCACTACACGTGGGCGGAACGGCGTGGCGTGCCCACGCTGCTGGTGGACATCGACCCGGCCGAGGGCCTCACCCTCGAGGTCGTGACGCGCCTGGCGGACTGGGCGGCCGAGCTGGCCGGCCGCGGGCCGCGCTAGCCGGCCGGGGCCGCGACCCGCCCCGTGGCTAGGGTGGCCCGGGAAGGGAGTCGTCACGTGCTACTGGACCGGCTCGACGTTCCGATCGTTCTCGCGCCGCTGGCGGGCGGTCCCTCGACCGCTCGGCTTGCTGCCGCCGTCAGCAACGCGGGCGGGCTGGGCTTCCTCGCCGCCGGGTACCTCAGCGCGGACGCGCTGCGCGAGCAGATCGCGAACGCACGGGGCATGACCTCCGCCGCGCTTGGCGTGAACGTGTTCGTCCCCGGCATCCCCGCCGCGCCCGGTTCAGTCGACGACTATGCGAGCAGGCTGACCACGGCTGCCAGCCAGGCGGGCGTCGAGCTGGGGCGGGCGAGGTTCGACGACGACGCCTGGGACGCGAAACTGGCGCTGCTCATCGCGGACCCGTTGCCCGTCATCTCGTTCACCTTCGGCTGCCCGGACCCGAGCGTGATCACAGCCGTGCAGGGCGCAGGCAGCGAGGCGTGGGTCACCGTCACCACGCCCGCCGAGGCGCGGCAGGCGGCGGCAGCCGGCGCCGACGCGCTGGTCGTGCAGGGCAGCGAGGCCGGCGGGCATCGCGCCAGCTTCATCGATGATCCAGCCGCTGACGTGTCCGGCGGCTTCGGGCTGCTCCCCCTGCTGCAGCTGGTGTCCCGCGAGACCCGGCTTCCGATGGTCGGCGCCGGCGGAATCGGCACCGGGGCCGGCGTCGCCGCCGTGCTCGCCGCGGGCGCGAGCGCAGCCCAGCTCGGCACCGCATTCCTGCGCAGCCCCGAGGCGGGCACCGCCCGGGTGCATCGCGACGCCCTGGCAGGGCCCGGCGAGACCGCCATGACCCGCGCCTTCACCGGCCGGCTCGCCCGCGGTATCCGTAACCAGTTCCTCGACGAGCACAGCCAGGCCGCGCCGGCCGCCTATCCGGAGGTGCACTTCCTCACCGCCCCGGTGCGCGCGGCAGCCCGGAGTGCCGGCAACCCGGATCTGGTCAACCTCTGGGCCGGCCAGACGCACGAGCTGACCAGCGAGCTGCCAGCGGGTGAGCTCGTCGCCCAGCTGGCCCGCGAGGCGCGGAACGCGGTGGCGGCAGCGGCTGGCCGTCTCGCGCCGCGCGCCTGACGTCGACCGGATCGCCAGGCTGCTGGAGTTACGCCCGCGCGGCCTGGCATGATGCCGTGCACCAACCCAGGCGAAGGGAGCACCCGTGGTGTCAGCCAGGTCGAGCGATGCAGCGGCTCCGCTCCCCGGCGACCTGTTCTCGGTGGCGGGAAAGATCGCCATCGTCACCGGCGGGTCGCGCGGCATCGGCGCGATGATCGCGGCCGGGCTGGTCCGGGCGGGCTGCCGCGTGTACATCACGGCGCGCAAGAAGGACGCCTGCGACGCCAAGGCCGCCGAGCTGACTGAGCTAGCGGAACCAGGGCCCGGCGGCTGCGTGTCGGTGCCGCTGGACCTGGCCGCGCCCGGGGGCGTGGACGACCTCGTCAGGGTGATTAGCGAGCACGAGGAGCAACTGCACATCCTCGTCAACAACGCCGGCGCGACCTGGGGCGCGCCACTGGAGGAGTATCCCCTCGAGGCGTTCGACAAGGTGTGGAACATCAATGTCAGGGCGCTGTTCGCGCTGACCGTGCGGTGCCTGCCGCTGCTGCGGGCCGCGGCGACCGCGGACGACCCGGCCCGGGTGATCAACATCGGGTCGATCGACGGCCTCGGCGTCCCCGCGCTGGAGAGCTACGCCTACAGCACCACCAAGGCCGGCGTGCACATGCTGACCCGGCACCTGGCCAGCAGGCTGGCGGGCGACTCGATCACGGTCAACGCGATCGCGCCAGGGCCGTTCGACAGCAAGATGATGGCCTTCGCCCTGGACGATCCGCAGACCCGCGCGGCGATCGCGGCGAACGTGCCGCTCGGCCGGATCGGCGAGCCGGACGACATGGCCGGCGCGGCGATCTACCTGGCGTCACGCGCTGGGCGGTACCTGACCGGCGCTGTCATCCCGGTGGACGGCGGCCTGTCGACGATCCGCCGCTAGCTGTCAGCTGGTCCGGAGCGGCCGGCTGACTCTGGTGACCGGCGGTCAGCCAGCCGCGAGCGCCGCGCCGATGCGGCGCAGCTGAGCGGTGGCGCCACCGAGCGCGAACTCGTTGAACGTGGCCGCGACGTAGTACCGGTGCACGTCGCCGTCGGTGTCGATGCCCACGCCGCCGTGGACGTGCACGGCCGTGTGCGCCATCCGGTGCCCGCCTTCGGCGGCCCAGAACTTGGCCGTCGCCAGCTCAGTGCCGGCGGGCAAGCCCTCGGCCAGCCGCCAGGCGGCCTGCCAGAGCGTGAGGCGGAGGCCCTCGACGTCGACGTAGCCGTCGGCCAGCCGCTGCGACACCGCCTGGAAACTGCCGATTGGCTTGCCAAACTGCTCCCTGCTGCGCGCGTAGGCCGCGGTCAGCTCCAGCGCGCGCTCGGTGACGCCGAGCTGCAGCGCGCACAGGCCGACGGTGGCGCGGTCGGCTAGCCAGCTCGCGGCCCTCGACCCGAGGTCGCCGAGCCGCCGATCGGCCGGCACGAACGCGTCCGCGAGCGTCACCTGGGCCGTGCCGTCCCCGCCCGTGACGCGCTGCACCTGGATGCTGACGCCTGGCTCATCCGGGGCGACCACGAACACCCCGACGCCGCCTGGCGTGCTCGCCGGCACGAGCAGCAGGTCAGCCGTCGTGCCGGCGACGACCGTCGTCTTGGTCCCGGAGAGCAGCCAGCCGCCGTGCGCCTCGCGTGCGGTTGTCACCGGTCCGGCCGGGTCGTCCGACTCGTCTTCGGCGAGCGCCGCGGCCAGGATGAGGTCGCCCTGACCGGCCGGGACCGCCCAGCGCCGGCACTGCTCGGGAGTTCCGAACGTGGCCACCGCAGACGCGCCGAGCACGATCGACGCCAGGTATGGCACCGGGGCGACGGTCCGGCCGACCTCAGCCAGAACGCTGCACTGCTCGAGCAGGCCGAGCCCGGCCCCGCCGGCCGCTTCTGGCAGCCCGGCGGCCAGCACCCCCGCCTTGGCCAGCTCGGCCCACACCGCGCGGTCGAACCGCGTGTCGCTGCCGTCCAGCCCGCGTAGTCGGTCCGGCGTCACCAGGTCGGTCAGGATCTGGCGGGCCAGGCCAGCGAGCTCGTCCTGGGCAGGAGTGGGCGTGAAATCCATCGCTGCCCCTTACCGGCGGCGCAGCGGCAGCCCGAGCGCCGCCGCGCCGATGATGTCGCGCTGGACCTCGTTGGTCCCGCCGCCGAAGGTGAGAATGAGCGCGGCCCGCTGCATCCGCTCGATGCGGCCGGCTAGCACCGCTCCGGGGGAGCCGTCGCGGACCTGAGCGTTCGCGCCGATGATCTCCAGCAGCAGTCGGCAGGCCTCGATAGTGAGCTCGGTGCCGTAGACCTTCGTCGCGGACGCGGCCGCGGGGCCGGGCGATCCGGCGGCCGCGGCGATGCGCCAGTTCATCAGCTTGAGAACCTCGGCCTTGGCGTGTACCCGAGCCAGGCTCAGCTGGACCCACTCGGCGTCGATGAGGCGCTGCCCGCTGGCTTGCTTGACCGACCTGGCCCAGTCGGTGACCTCCGCCAGCGCCGATAGCAGCGGTGCGGCCGAGGTCAGCGCGACGCGCTCGTGGTTGAGCTGGTTGGTGATGAGCGGCCAGCCGCCGTTTTCCTCGCCCACAAGGTTGCCGGCCGGCACCCGTACTTCGGAGTAGTACGTCGCGCTGGTCGTGAGCCCGGCGACGGTGCGGACCGGCGTCCAGGAAAACCCGGCCGCATCGGTGGGCACGATGATGATGGACAGGCCCTTGTGCCGGGGTGCCTCCGGGTCCGTGCGGCAGGCGAGCCAGACGTAGTCCGCGTACTGGATCAGGCTGGTCCACATTTTCTGGCCGTTGATGACGTAGCTGTCCCCGTCTCGGACCGCCCTTGTACGCAGCGCCGCCAGGTCGGTGCCCGCGCCTGGCTCGGAGTACCCGATGGAGAAGTGCAGTTCGCCGGCCGCGATTGAGGGCAGGAACCGGCGCTTCTGTTCCGGCGTGCCGAATCGCATGATCGTCGGGCCGACGGTGTTGATGGTGAGAAACGGCACCGGGACGCCAGCGACCGAGGCCTCGTCGGTGAAGATCAGCTGGTCGAGCACCGACCCGTCCTGGCCGCCGAACTCGCTCGGCCAGCCGAGCGCCAGCCAGCCGTCCCGCCCCAGCTGGCGAACGATCTCCTTGTAGGCGGCGCCGTCGCCGTAGTCCCCGCCGGAGCGGGCCAGCCCCGCCCGGCGCTCCGGGGTCATCAGGCCGGCGAAATACTCGCGCAGCCGCTGCCGGAGCCGCTCCTGCTCGGGCGTGTAGGCGATGTGCATCCGCGTCCCTGACCGTCAACTAGAACGTGTTCTAGTGATAGTAACGGAGCATGCTGACCATCGTGCGCCGGGCTCGCGAAGCTGACCACCGGGACGGGCCCGGGTTCGTGGCGCTGCGCTGCCAGCATCAACCGCCAGACCGCTGTCACGATCATCCCTGGGGCCCGATGCGTCATTACAGAACCTGCACTGCGAGCGCGTGGCGCCTGCCCAGTCGACCGCCGTCATCGCCAGCTCCGGCATTACCTGCGGGGACCAACACGCGCGCTTCGGGCGCGACGGCAGCGGCTGTCAGCGGCGCGGAGAGCTGACGTGTCAGCCGTCAATGACGACACCGTGACCAGCGAGGCGCGCAGCGGCCTGCGCAGGCAGGTCGGCCTGCGCTGGCGATCCCGCGATCCTCTCCTGCCGGCCCTGCCCAGCGACCTGCCGCCGGGGTGCGGCGCGCCGCTGCGCGTCACCGGGGCTGGCGGGGCGGTGCTGGCAGCCGGGTCGTGCGCGCACTGGGAGGGCGAGCCGGCGGCGCTGGACCTGACCTGGGGCGCCGCCCGCCGGTTCGAGCTGACTGCCTGGGTGGCCGGGCCGGGCGGGCCCGCTGTGACCAGAGTTCTGGACAGCCTGCTTGAGCAGTGGCGCGAGCACCTGGTCGGCTTGCCGGATCCCGCTGCAGCGGACACCGCCGCCGTGGTGACCTGGCCGAGCCGGGACGTCGACGGAGCGGCTTGTCTGCTGCGGCGCGGATTCGCGCCGCTGGCGGTCATCGCCGCGCGGATCACGGGCACCGACCCGAGCCAGCCCGCCACGCCCGGCCTGGGCGGCGCCGCCGTCCCGGCGGGCGTGCGGATCAGGCGGGCAGGCACGGCAGACATCGACACGCTCGTGCGGTGCGGGCTTGAGGTCGTCAGGTTCGACGCGCACTTCGGAGGAGTGCAGGAGCGGCCGTCCACCGCGGAGGCGCTGCGCCGTGAGTTCACCGCCATGCTGGCCCTGCCCCGGCCGTGGATCTGGCTGGCCGAGCGCGACGGCGAGGCCGTCGGAATGCTAGCCGCCGAGCAACCAGAGCAGGCCGGCTGGATCGCGCCGCGGGCCCGGTCGGCCCCCGTTTCTTACCTGCTGCTCATGGGGGTTCGCGCAGGCGAGCGGGCCAGGGGAATCGGAGCTGCGCTGTCGGCGCGGCTCAACGAGGAGGTCCTGGCGGCGGGCGTTCCGCTCACGCTGCTGCACTACGCGCAGGTCAACCCGCTGTCGGCTCCGTTCTGGAGCCAGCAGGGATACCGCCCCCTGTGGACCTGCTGGGAGGCCAGGCCGCCGGGTTGCATCCGCTGACACCGCCCTGCGCTGCTCCCCCGTGCGCTGCTCCCTCGTGCGCTGCTCCCTCGTGCGCTGCCTCCCGCGCGCTGGTAACTGCGTGCCCTGGGATAGCAACCGCGCCCGCACAGGGACGGCGGTGCGGGCGCCCCCTCCGGCCGTTCGGCAATTCCGCGAGCAGCGCAATGCCTAGCCCGCGGTGGCCTGTGCTGGCCTTTCCTCGTGCTCGCGACGGACGTGGAAGAACGGCGACTTCAGCCGGAACCTCGCAAGGAGCATGAGCAGTACACCGACGACCAGGATGCCGATGAGTGACGCCATCTCCGGCCGGAACGAGCTGCCCGCGGACCGTAGCGCCTCGACCACCATCCAGACCAGGAACACCGCCGCGCCCATTGACAGCAACCCGAGGGTGATGGTGTCCTTCAGGCTGGCAAGGATCCGGCCGCGGTAGTAGGCGACTGTCGCCAGCGCGGTGAGGACGTAGAACACTGCGAACAGCAGGCCGGTCACGTCCACGACGTAATCGAAGGCGGACTCCACCGATGTGGTGAGCAGGTACACCCAGGTGAGCGCGATGATCAGGAAACCCACCAGGATGCTGGCCCAGACCGGTGTGGAGAACCGGCGGGAGACGCTGGCGAGGAAGTCAGGCAGCACCCGGTAGCTCGCCATACCGTAGACCAGCCGCGCCGTCAGCACGATGCCGGTGCCGGTCGTGGCGATGACCGACAGTGCCAGTGCGAGGGCCATCACCTTCGCCCAGGAGCCTCCGCCGAGTGAGTTCGCGACGTACACGAGCACCGACGCGGCGTTGGCTTGCAGCTTCTTCGGCGAAACGGCCCCCTGCAGCCCCAGTGTCGAGAAGGTGTAAATGAGCGCGAGGAACGCCACCGCCAGGATCGCGGCCCGGCCGGGATTGGCGCGGCGGTGCTTCACTTCCTCGTTAACGTAGACAGTGCCGTCCCATCCGGTAAACATGAACACCGCGGCGAGGAAGCCGCCCACCAGGCTGCCCTTGCCGCCGATCCCGGTCACCTTGAACCAGCCGCTGCTGATCGCGAACGTGCCAGCGTGGTGGTTGAGGACCGCCACCAGCCCCCACGCCGCGATGCCGATCAGGATGCCGTACTCGATGATGGCCATGCCGACCTGGGTGCGCGCTGTGATCTTGATGCCGACGACCGCAATCACCAGCATCACCACGCCAACGGCAGTACCGATGCCGATATTGCCCCACGTGCTCGTGGAGCTGGAGCCGAAGACGGCCAGCACGGAGGGACCGAGGACCTCCACGCCGCTCACCGTGGCGATAATGTACGCGGCGATCATGAGCCATCCGGTGAGGAAGCCCAGGTATGGGTTGATCGCTCGGCCGACCCACTCAAACGAGGCGCCGCAGTTGGCATTCCACAGGTTGAGTCGGCGGTAGGCGTTGGCGATAACGAGCATCGGTATTGCCGTCAGAATGATGATTGGCCCGCTGCCATACGCGGTCGCCGCGACGATAAGCGCTAAGGTCAACCCGACCGACGCCGCTGGCGCTGACGACGCCATCCCGATGACCGTATCCTGAGCGACACCGATCGCATCTGGTTCGAGCCTGGTCGGCGCGAGCGAGCTTGTCGCCACAGTGGTCGGTGAGTCCGCCATTCCGTTCTCCTCTCGCGCCCCTGGCTGTGGCAGTTCACGGCATGCGTTTACCGCCGTTATGGTCCATTACGGCAGCCATTTAGGTGATAGTAACGGTTATATTCGGAGATCGATAGGGCACACGGCGCATGTTCCGGCGCTGTGGGCGCGCGTCTGCCGCCGTACCTGGCCGCAGTTGCGCGCGTAGCCGTGGCGCGTGGCCCGAGCACGCGAAGGTGCTGGCGCTAACCAGCACCACGATGTTGTGCGTGTGGGGCCGGCGACGGCGTCGTGGACATATCCACCTGACGGCCGACCGCGTTGACCGCCTCGAGGTGGTGTGCCGAGTAGTGGCGTAGCGCCCGCAGCCCAGCGGAGGTGAGCCGATCGCAGACGCGATTCCAGTGCAGGCTCACCCAATCGCCAGGGTGCAGCCCCGTGACAAACCCCGTCCCGACCTGGCACCGGATCGGCGGACCGAGTGCGAGCAGCTGCCCATCCCAGGTCAGGGGACGCCGCTCGACCAGGACTGGGTCGGCGTTGACCACCCGGCCCCAGCTGATCCGGCAGCTGTCCAGGACGTGCAGGGATGGCTCGGCGCGGCCCGCGCGCAGCAGGCCGGTCCACGGGTACGCGCAGAAGACATGGAAGCTGTGGTGGGGCAGCGCTCCCGCTGGGATCCCCGCGGCGATGGGCTCCCAGCCGCGGCCGGCGTGGCGGCGGAACTGCTCGTCGAGGAACGCCCCGTGCTCGGCCACCCGCGCGTTGTCGAGCAGGCTGTTGCCGATCCAGTACGCCTCAACGACCCGGCGGTCCAGCGGGTCGGCGATCCCGTTCGCCGTCGCGATGACTTGCAGGTACGGCCACGCACCACCGAACTGGACGGCCAGCCGCCTCAGGTCGGGGTCGCCCAGGCCTGCCGTGGCGTAGCCCCGTAGGGCGGCGGTGTCCGCTGGCCCGCAGAGCCCGCGCTCGTTTGGGGGAAAGGCATAGCGCGCGAAGAGCAGCGGACCAGAGATCATCAGAAGCCGGCCGATGCGGGACGCGTCTCTTTCCGCGCCGCGGGTTCTTGTGACGGGTCCGCCTCGGCATCGACGACCTGCAGCACGTAACCGGAGTGGACAAGCACGGTGTCCCCGACCACCGCTTCCGCGCAGGTCAGCAGACAGGCTGGGACGACTCCGGCCGTCCCGGCGTCGACGAGCGCCATCGCGACGCCGTCGTCGTCGTAGATCTGCGTGACCACGCCCGTCGTGCCCAGGCACATCGCTCAGACACCCACCTTGAGGCTCGTCAGCAGGTAGGCACTGACCTCGTCCGCTGCGGCCGCCACTTCCGCTGACAACCCGGCGCCGATCGTGAAGTCAGCGCCTTCGATGCCGAACCCGGCCACCTGCCGTGGCAGCCGGCCAAGCGCGCGGGCTAGCTCAATCACGTCGGCGAGGCTGAACGTGTGCGTGCCGCGGTGCCGGAAACGTTCGCTGAGCCCATCGCAGGCGTCGAACTTGTAGACGGTCCCCGGAGTGCCGCCCGAACAGACCGCGTCCACCAGGTATACCTCGGTGGCGCCGGCCCATTCGTCGATCAGCGCAAGCTGGTCGCCGGCCAGTTCCCTGACAGTGACCTCCGCAGGGTTGGTGGCGTCTTTGATCCTTCTGGCGATCGCGAGCCCGACAGCGTCGTCGCCCCTATCGGGGTTGCCGATTCCGATGACGAAGATCACGGACGTTTCACCGTGTTCCTTGGCTATTCTCGGCCGGTGTCAACCGCAGGTCGAGAAAGTGAGCCGCGCAGGAGATGCACGGGTCGTGGTTGCGCACCGCCTGTTCGCACTCGCTCGTCAGGATCTCGTGGTCCATGCCGAGCCTGGGCTCGGCAAAGTCGCGCAGGTCGGCTTCGATCGCCCGCTGGTTCTGCGAGGTCGGCGGGACGATCTTCGCGTCAGTGACAGTGCCGTCGGCGGCGATGGCATACCGGTGGTACAGCAGGCCGCGCGGCGCCTCGCTGCAGCCGTAGCCGGTAGCGCCGGCTTCGCTGTGCGGTGGCGTGACGGCGACGGCCGGGGGGTCTGGCGGCCGGTACTCACGAATGAGCCGGAGCGCTTCGTCACACGCGAACAGCAACTCGACGGCGCGAACAAGAATGCTGCGGAACGGGTTCGTTACCGTGCCATTGAGTCCGGCTGCGCGCGCGGCCCGCATGACTTCGGCGGGGAGATTACCGAAGTTGAGGCTCCAGCGCGCCAGCGGGCCGGTGAGGTAGGTACGGCCGTCGAGTACCGAGTGCAGAGCGGTGGAGTGCGCCACCTGGAATTCGGTGAAGTGCTGGTCGTATTCGTCCGCCGTGATGTCCAGTCCGCTAGTCGCCGCGATCCGGCCCTCGGTGATCGGGTACTGGTCCGGGTGACGCAGCGAGACGAATTCATAGTCGCGGTCGAAGCTGGGGAAGTCGAAGCCAGCCACCCAGGTGATGGTTTCCTCGGCGTCCCGGCGGGCTTGCTCGAGCTGCGGGACCAGTTCTCTCAGCTCGCGTGCGGCGGGCGCGCGGTAGAAGCCGCCCACCTTGACGTTGACGGGGTGCACGGAGCGGCCGCCGATCGCGGCCATCAGGTGGTTGCCGGCCTTCTTGATGCTGAGCCCGCGGGCGACGATGTCGGGATGGTCGCGGGCCAGGTGGATGCCGCTGGGGTAGCCGAGGAAGTCCGGCGCGTGCAGCAGGTAGATGTGCAGCGCATGGCTCTCCATCCACTCGCCGCAGTAGAGCAGCCTCCTGAGTTTCCTGATGTCCTCGGTTACGGTGGCACCGCATCCGTTCTCGATCGCATGGCACGCGCTCATTTGGTACGCGACCGGGCAGATGCCGCAGATCCTCGCGGTGATATCGGGTGGCTCCGTGTACTGGCGGCCACGCAGCAACGCCTCGAAGAACCGAGGCGGCTCGTAGATATCCAACCGCGCCTCGGTGATCCGGCCGTCGCTGACGACGATCTCCAGGCCGCCCTCACCCTCGACACGGGTCAGGCCAGGAACGCTGATGCGGCTACCGTGCGTCATGTCCGGTCTCCTCGGTGTTCTCCGCTGCCCTGGCCGCTTTGCGGAATGGCTCTGCGGCCGCGTTGACCCCGGCGAACGTCCGGGCTAGGGCCGAGCCACCAACGCCAAGATGCCGCCAGACCGCGGACAGCGACTCGGTATTCGGCGACTCCATCGGGCCGAAGCAGCCGTAGCAGCCGCGGTTGACGCCCGGGCAGAGCGCGCCGCAGCCGGCCTGAGTGACCGGCCCGAGGCACGGCGTCCCGTGCGCGACCAGCACGCACACTCGCCCAGCGCGCTTGCACTCGATGCAGACGCTATGCGCGCGGACGTTCGGCCGCCGCCCGGCAAGGAAGGCCGCGATCACCTCAAGGAGCTGGCGCTTGTCGATGGGGCAGCCTTGCAACTCGAAATCGACCCGCACGTGGTCAGCGATCGGTGTAGAGGTGCGCAGTGCATTGATGTACTCGGGGCGGGCGTACACAACGGGCGTCAGGTCGTCCTTAAAATTCCTGAGCGCCTGGATGCCGCCAGCCGTTGCGCAGGCGCCGATTGTAACGAGAAAGCGCGACGCGGCGCGGACTTGCTTGATGCGTTCGGCATCCGACCTCGTGGTGATCGATCCCTCGACGATCGATAGGTCATACGGCCCCGGGTCAACCTGGCTCGAGGCCTCGGCGAACGACGCGATGTGCACCGATCCCGCGAGGGTGAGCAGTTCGTCTTCACAGTTGAGCAGCGTGAGCTGGCAGCCGTCACAGGAAGCGAACTTCCACACCGCCAGCGCGGGCGCGGCTGGCCCGGGTGGTACCTGTGCCATGATCACACCTCCCTGATCGCGAGCCAGCGGGCCAGCTGCGGGTATGCGAAGACAGGGCCATCGCGGCAGACCAGGAACGGCCCGAGCTGGCAGTGCCCGCACATGGCTACCGCGCACTGCATGTTGCGTTCCATGGACAGGTACATCCGGTCGTCGGTCACTCCGGCCGCCCGCAGCGCCCGGACCGTGAACCGCATCATGATCTCCGGGCCGACCACGAACGCCGTCGTCTGCGGCGGGTCGAACGGTGCGCGCCTGACCAGGTCGGGTACCACGCCGACGTCGCCGCGCCAGCCGCGCGCCGCGGCGTCCACGGTGACGTACACGTCGAGGTCGAAGCGGGCCCGCCACGCGCTCAGCTCATCAGTGAAGAGCAGGTCGTCGGGGGTACGGGCGCCGTAGAGCAGCACCACGCGGCCGAAGCGCTCACGCTGGCCGAGCGCCTGGTACAGCGCAGGGCGAAGCGGCGGCAGTCCGATGCCGCCCGCGATGATCACCAGGTCGCCACCCTCTGCGGCAGCAAGCGGCCACGACGTGCCGTACGGACCTCGCACGCCGACCTGCTGCCCGGGCCGCAGCGCGCAGAGAGCATGGCTGACGGGGCCGACGTCGCGGATCGTGTGCCGGACGTGACCCGTGTCCGCCGAGTCGCCACTGACCGAGATGGGCACCTCGCCGATGCCCGGCTGGTACAGCATGTTGAACTGGCCGGGCAGGAACTCGAATCGCTCGGCCGGCGTGAGGCCGAGCGTGACCACGTCGGGTGCTTCCTGGCGAGTCTCGGATACGTACCAGAACTCTGGCTCGATCCACCCAGGTCGTGCCACTGCCTGCCGCCGCTCAGGCTGCCTGCCGTCAGCGACCGTGCGCATGACCGTACACGTCAAGCAACTGCAGCCTGGTGGCCTGCAGTTCGTTGGCCGCGAGGCGGGCGAACCGGCGCATGAGCTCGTAACCGAGGCGCGGGTCTTCGTCGCATTTGTCGCGCAGGCACGTCCCGTCCATCCGAACGGCACGCACCCGCTCGACGACCCGTCCGTCGAACTCCCAGCGGTGCGGCTCGATGAGCCATGAGAACCCGGCCACATCGCCTTCGCCGAGCGTCTGGACCACGAGGGCGCCGACGCTGCTGCCACCGCCAGGCGTGGCGATCTCCAGGGCGAGCCTGCCCTCCCGGATGAGGTAAAACGTCTGGGCAGGCTCTCCCTCGCGGAACAGGAAGGAGCCAGCGGGGAAGACCTCGTTGGCTGCGCAGCCGACGATCAGCGCCAGGTGGGCGGGTTCCAGCCCGGCGAAGAACTTGTGGCCGTGCAGCAGCGGCTCAAGGCTCTGCGGCAATTGCGGCGACCTCCTCCGTGATGTCGATCGCCGCCGGGCACCAGGTGATGCACCGGCCGCACCCCACGCACCCGGAGGTGCCGAACTGGTCGTACCAGGTGCCGAGCTTGTGCGTCATCCACTGCCGGTAACGGGAGCGGCCCGAGGTCCGCACCGGACCGCCGTGCAGATAGGAATGGTCCATCGTGAAGCAGGAGTCCCAGGAACGGTGCCGCTCAGCGTCTCCGCCGGTTTCGCTGCTGGTGAGGCCCGAAATGTCCTCGACGCTGAAGCAGAAGCACGTCGGGCAGACCATGGTGCAGTTGCCGCAGGTCAGGCACCGCGCGGCCACGTCGTCCCAGCGGGGGTGACTGTAGTTCTCGGCGAGTAGCTCGTGCAAGTCGAGTTCGGGCATCACCCGTCCCATGGACGCGATGGCGTTCTCGCTGGCCGCATGCGCGGCGCTGATATCTTCGGCCCCCGCCGGGCTTGTTTCCACCTCGCCCAGGATCTCCGCGCCGCGCGATGTCCCCGCTTCGGCGAGGAACCGGTGGCCTGGCTCGCCGAGTAGCTCGGTGAGCACGATGTCGAAGCCGTCTGTGGCGCAGGGTCCGGCGTCCATTGAGGCGCAGAAGCAGGTGCCCCCCGCCTCGCCGCAGTTGACCGCGACGATAAGCGCGCCTTCTCGGCGTGCCTCGTAGTGCAGGTCCTTATGACGCCCGCCGAGAAAGACGCGGTCCTGGATCGCGATCGCGGCCAGCTCGCAGGAACGCACGCCGAGGAACGCGTAGGGCTCGTCGGGCGGCCGCTCCGCGGGCAACAGCCTCGCGTGCGGCGGGAACAAGTACTTCTTCCACGAGTCCGGGCCGACGTTATAGCCGAATAGCGCGTCGTCGTCCCGCTTGCGCAGCCGGTAGCTGGCGGCGTCCTGGTCGTCGGTCCATCCTCTCGGCAGGTCGGCCGCGGAGGCTATGTCGTCATAGCAGATCGCGCCGTCCCTGACGACGGGCCCGATCAGGCGGAAGCCTCGCCGCTTGACGGCATCGAGCAGCTGATCGAGGGCACTGGCCGGGAAGACCACGGGACCGGTCAGTGACTGGCCGGGCTCGGCGGAGTGCGGCTGTCGCGCGTTCACGGTTTCTATCAACCCCCAAGCCGACCTTGCGGACTACGGGCGAATCGGCCCGGACGAGCCGGCCTAACGTCCTGTCTGCGGCCCGCACCTCGCCCCAGAGCTTGCAGGCACCCTTGCGCGAACCTTGCCCAGACACCCCCGCTGCAACATGCCGGTCGTAACGACACTACTGGATGCACGCGGGGCGCCGATCAGCATCTCGCCAGCCCGTCGCCCTGGGCCGGGTTCGGGAGCGTCACCGGGCACACGATCACGGCCACTGAGCCGCCACCCGACCGCCGCGACGCTCTCGAGCAGATACCCGGACACCGCCGTGCGGCCTAATTAGGCCCCAACTCGGGTCTGAACAGTACGATTCGGAGCATGCCAGGCACTGGCGAGCGGAGCGTGCGGCCGGCCACCGCCGCAGATGTGAAGCCGCTTGCGGCGGTCATGGCGCGTGCGTTCTATGACGACCCGCCGTTCATGTGGATGCTGCCCAACCCGGCGACGAGGCTGGAACGGGAGCGCCGGCTTTTCGCCACCTTGACCCGCGGCGAGGCGCTGGCGCTCGGCGGAGTCGAAGTTGCCCTCGTGGACAACCAGATCGCCGCCGCCGCGATCTGGCGGCCACCGGACCACTGGGCGACAGAAGGGGACCTGCGCACACTCGCCGGTCTCGTGCGTGCCTTCGGCCGCCGTATCGGCGCGGCCGCTGCGCTGACGCAGGCGATGGCACAGTCGCATCCGCGCGAGCCGCACTGGTACCTGTTCGCGATCGGGGTCGACCCTGCTCGCCAGGGCACGGGGCTGGCGAGTGCCCTGCTGCGATCGCGGCTGGACCGATGCGACCAGGCCGGGCTGCCTGCCTATCTGGAAGCCAGCAAGCCCACCAGCGTGCCGCTCTACCAGCACTTCGGGTTCGGGCCTACGGGCAACCCGGAGCTGCCCGCGGGGGCGCCGCCGCTCACTTCGATGTGGCGGCCGCCTGCGGCGCTACCATCGGCGCCCTGACCCGGCAGAGTCGGTCATGGCCGGTTGCGTGCTTACTCGAGGGGGCGGCAGGCCTATCGCCGCTGCCGGTGCAGCACTGCTAGTGGCCGCCGCGGTCGCAGGCTGCAGCAGCCAGGGAGCAGGAGCGTCGGGAGTCACAGCGGGCACGCTGCCGGCAGCATCGGGAACGTCGGGCTGCGGGCATCGGGAGGCTAGCGGGTCGGTGCAGTACACCCTCACGGTGAGCGGCCACCGGCGCACGGTTATCGTCCACATCCCGCCTGGCTACACCGGTACGCACAAGCTCGCGCTGGTACTCAACTTGCCCGGCAGTGCGAGCACGGCCAGCGCAGAGGAGCAGTTCAGCGGCATGGACGCGACCGCCGACGCGGACCACTTCATCGTCGCTTACCCGCAGGCGCTGATCTCGGACGGGACCGGCTACGACTGGAACATCCCCGGCGTGCCCATGGTCAACGGAAAGTTCCCGCCGGCGAGCGCGCCGAGCGACGTCGCGTTCCTGACCACGCTGGTCCGCGATCTCGCGGGCCGGTACTGCGTCAGCCTGAGCCGGGTCTACGC
>JASHPF010000210.1 GCA_030038295.1 Streptosporangiaceae bacterium | reverse complement strand
GCGTACGTGGTCTGCCCGCGCATCGGCCTGGCCGACGAGGAGGTCGAGGGAGCGCCGGCCGCGGTGCTTGACCTCGCCGCCGAGTTGTCCGCCGGGCCGCTCGCCGGGCTGCGGCTGGGCATCCTGCACGGCAGGCTGCCGGCCGAGGACAAGGAAAAGGCCATGCTGGCGTTCGCGGACGGGCTGGTCGACGTGCTGGTCACCACCACGGTCGTCGAGGTCGGCGTCGACGTGCCGAACGCGACGGTCATGGTGATCATGGACGCCGACCGGTTCGGGGTGTCCCAGCTGCACCAGCTGAGGGGCCGGGTCGGCCGCGGCCGCGATCCTGGCCTGTGCCTGCTGGTGACCGATGTCGCGGCGGGCACCCCGGCGCGCGACCGGCTGGACGCGGTCGCGTCGATCGCGGACGGGTTCGCGCTGTCGCGGATCGACCTGGAGCAGCGCCGGGAGGGCGACGTGCTCGGCACGGCCCAGGCCGGCCGCAAGTCGAGCCTCAAGCTGCTGCAGCTGCTGCGCGACGAGGATCTGATCGGCGAGGCCCGCGCGGAAGCCGTCGAGCTGGTCGGCGCCGACCCGGCGCTGGCGGGGGAGCCAGGCCTGGCCGCGGCCGTGCGAGCGCTGACCGACGCCGAGCAAACCGCGTTCCTGGAAAAGGCGTGAGCCCCCGGATCATCGCCGGATCCGCCGGCGGGCGCCGGCTCGCGGTGGTACCCGGCCGGGTCACGCGGCCCACCAGCGATCGCGCTCGGGAAGGCCTGTTCGCGACCGTCGAGGCGATTCGCGGCGGGCTAGCCGGCGCGGCCGTGCTCGATCTGTACGCGGGCTCGGGAGCGGTCGGGCTCGAGGCGCTTTCCCGCGGCGCCACCGATGTCGTCCTGGTCGAGGCCGACCCGCGGGCCGCGCGGGTCATCCGCGCGAACGTCGCCGCCCTCGGACTGGCCGGGGCGCGCGTGATCAACGCCGGGGTGGCGCGCACCCTGGCCGCCGGGCCGGCCGGGCAGCGGCCGCGGGATTTCGTGTTCGCTGACCCGCCCTACCGGGCCAGCGACGAGGAGATCCGCGACATGCTCGGCGCGCTCATGGCGGGCTGGCTGGCGCCGGGCGCGCTGGTCGCGCTCGAGCGGGCCACCCGGTCAGGTGCGCCAACCTGGCCAGCAGGGTACGAAGCTGACAGGTCTCGCAGATACGGCGAGGCGACAGTCTGGTACGGTCTCGCCGCGGGCGCACAGCCTGCTGCGATATCCCGGACGGGAGAGTGAACCGGAAGTGCGGCGCGTAGCTTGCCCAGGCTCGTTCGACCCGGTGACCAATGGCCACCTCGACATCATCAACCGCGCCGCGCAGCTCTACGACGAGGTGGTCGTCGCGGTCGGCGCGAACCCGGCCAAGAGCACCCTCTTCACCCCGACCGAGCGCGTCGAGCTGATCCGGGAGGCCACCAAGGAGCTCGGCAACGTCCGGGTCGACCACTTCGAGGGCCTGGTGGTCGACTTCTGCCGCCGCAACCACATCTCGGCGATCGTCAAGGGGCTGCGCGCCGTCAGCGACTTCGACTACGAGATGCAGATGGCCCAGATGAACTACAGCCAGGCGGGCGTCGAGACGCTCTTTATGACCACAAATCCGCTCTATGCCTTCTTGTCCTCGAGCCTCGTCAAGGACTTCTGCAAGTACGGCGGCGACGTCAGCGGGCTGGTCCCCGCCAACGTGCTCGACCAGCTCAACGCCCGGCTGTCGCAGACCTGACGGCGTCGGCCGCGGGATGCGGCGTGTTTGGGATTGCAGCAGGTCGGCCGGTACGCTAAGGAGACACTGTGCCACTACTACCGACTGCCATGCCGCCACACTCGTCAGCCAGCCACCACCGGGATGGCCGGGGCCCGCTGGTGTTCGACACCAGGGATCTCGGACCAGGGTCGGCTCGTACACTGAGCCGGCTAGTAGCGGCGCCGCCGCACCTCGGGGTCGAGCTGGCCAGCGTCCCGACGGGCGCCGAGCTCGCCCTCGACCTGCAGCTCGAGGGAGTGGCCGAGGGCGTGCTCGTGACGGCGACCGTCACCGGGCCGCTCGCGGGTGAGTGTGCACGGTGCCTGGAGCCGTTCACCGCTGCGCTGAAGGTCCGGTTCCAGGAGCTGTACGCCCGGGGCGGCGAGGCGGCGGCCGACGACCCGGACGCCGCGGACAGCTACCGGCTCGGGGCCAGCGGTCTGCTGGACCTCGAGCCAGCGCTGCGGGACGCGATCGTCCTCGAGCTGCCGCTTTCCCCTCGGTGTGAGGACGCGTGCCAGGGGCTGTGCGTGGAGTGCGGGGTGCGGCTCGCCGACGCCGAGCCGGGGCACGGGCACGAGCAGCGCGGGGCGCTGTGGGCGGCGCTGCAGGATTACCGGGCAGAGCAGGACAGCGACCGGGGCCAGGACAGGTAGTCAGGATTATGAGGTGGCAGTACCCGAATCGGCGACGTCGCGCGGCGTTTCCGCCTGCCCTGCCTGACGTGCGGTTAGAGAGGCGGGCCGGTGACTGAGGCAACTGGCCGCTCCGCCGGCCCGGTGCCGTCTCCCGCGGGCCCGGCGGGGCTGCTCCGCGCGCTGCAGGTCGCGGTCGAGCCTGCGCTGCTGGAGCGGGCGCTCATGCACCGCTCGTACGCCTACGAGAACGGCGGGCTCCCGACCAACGAGCGCCTGGAGTTTCTCGGTGACTCGGTACTCGGGCTGATCGTGACGGACACGCTGTTCCGCTCGTACCCGGAGCTGCCTGAGGGGCAGCTGGCCAAGCTGCGCGCCGCGGTCGTCAACATGCGCGCGCTGGCGAGCGTGGCCCGCGGCCTGGATCTCGGCGCCTACGTGCGGCTGGGCAAGGGCGAGGAGGGCACCGGCGGCCGGGACAAGTCGTCGATCCTGGCAGACACGCTGGAAGCCGTCATCGGCGCCGTCTACCTGGATCAGGGCCTGGCGGTCGCGGACGGGCTGGTGCACCGGCTGTTCGACCCCGTGATCGCGCGGTCCGCCCGGCTCGGGGCCGGCCTGGACTGGAAGACGTCCCTGCAGGAGCTGACCGCGGCCGAGATGCTCGGCGTGCCGGAATATCACGTCGAGGAGAGCGGGCCGGATCATCAGAAGTTCTTCCGCGCCTACGTCCGGATCGGCTCGGAGACCTACGGCCAGGGCGCGGGCAGGTCCAAGAAGGAAGCCGAGCAGCAGGCGGCCGAGGCGGCCTGGACCACCATCAGCGACGGGATTGCGGGCCCGCCCGGAACCGACGCGGCCGAGGTCTAGCCGGTGCCAGAGCTGCCTGAGGTCGAGGTCATCCGGCGCGGGCTCGAGCAGTTCGTCGTCGGCCGGCACATCGCCGAGGTCACGGTGCTGCACCCGCGCGCGGTGCGGCGGCATCAGGCCGGTCCCGCCGACTTTGCCGCCAGGCTGGCCGGGCGGGTCATCGACGGTGCCCGGCGGCGCGGCAAGTACCTGTGGCTGCCCATCGGCGACGACGCGCTGCTCGCGCACCTGGGCATGAGCGGGCAGCTGCTGGTCGGCCCTGCCGTGGCGCCACTGTCGCCGCACGTGCGGGTCCGGTTCACGTTCGCCGACGGCGGCACGGACCTCCGGTTCACCGACCAGCGCACGTT
Organism: Streptosporangiaceae bacterium; assembly: GCA_030038295.1. GTDB lineage: Bacteria > Actinomycetota > Actinomycetes > Streptosporangiales > Streptosporangiaceae > JAJYUU01. The sequence continues at coordinate 2,396 of JASHPF010000210.1, read as the reverse complement.
CGGGCACCTGCTGGTGTCGGCCGACGGCGCGCGGCTGCCGGCGGAGATCGCCCACATCGCGCCCGATCCGCTGGAGGACGCGTTCGACCTGGGCTGGCTGACCGGCCGGATGCGGACCCGCCGGACCGGTGTCAAGCGGGCGCTGCTGGATCAGTCCCTGGTCAGCGGCGTCGGCAACATCTACGCCGACGAGGCGCTGTGGCGGGTGAAGCTGCACTACGCGCGCGCGACCGACCGGCTGAAGCGGGGCGAGGTCGCGGGCCTGATGGCGGCCGTCACGGACGTGTTCGCCGCCGCGCTGAAGGACGGCGGCACGAGCTTCGACAGCCTGTACGTGAACGTCAACGGGGAGAGCGGGTTCTTCGACCGGTCGCTGAACGTCTACGGCCGGGAGGGCGAGCCGTGCCCGCGCTGCGGCACGCCGATCCGCCGGGATCCGTTCATGAACCGCTCGTCGTACACGTGCCCGCACTGTCAGCCGCGACCACGGCACGGGCGGTGGTAGCGGTGCCGACCACCAGGCTGACGGCGTGGGTCGAGGGGCGCGTCCAGGGCGTCGGCTTCCGGTGGTGGGTGCGCGCGAACGCGCTCGAACTCGGCCTCGCCGGGTACGCCGAGAACCTGGCCGACGGCCGGGTCAAGGTCGTCGCGGAGGGAGCCGAGGACGGCTGCCGGAAGCTCCTCGCGAGGCTCGACGCCGACGGCTGGCTGCGGCGGCCTGGCAAGGTGAGCCGGGTAACCTTTCTGTGGTCGCAGGCCGCAGGGAACCTCGCGGGATTCGCCGAGCGATGACGGCCAGGGAGTCAGCCCGCGGTCAGCTGCGGGGCCCTGACCTGCATGATCGTCAAACTTGACCTAATAGCCTTGACGGTGGGACCATAGAGGTGTTAACAAGCGCGCAGTTCCCGTGCAGATAGTTCTGTGCGGATAGTACTGCCCGGATAGTCCTGTCAGGAGCCTGCTGCCCGGCGTCTGCGCGCAGTGTCCACCTGGTCTCTCAGTGTGGAGGACCCTACACAATGGCAAAGGCTCTACTCGGCCACGTCGGCGGGCCGGATCCCCGCATGGTCGCAGAGATGCGCCGCCTTCAGCAACGAGTACGTGACCTGGAAGCCGAGCTTGCCCGGCTTCAGGATGAGAACGATGTGCTAGTCGCTTCGGCGGGTCATGACCTGCTAGTTCCAGTCCGCGAGCCAGCGCTTACCTAATTGGCGCTTGGTGCCACGAAACCGAAGGGCGAGGGACGCTGATAGCGTCCCTCTTCGGTTTTCTGGGCTAGGGTGCGATCGACGGCGGCCCGGGGAGGACTCTGCAGGTGTACCTGAAGACCCTTACCCTGCGCGGCTTCAAGTCGTTCGCGACCACCACCACGTTCCGGTTCGAGCCGGGGATCACGTGCATCGTCGGGCCGAACGGGTCGGGTAAGTCCAACATCGTCGACGCGTTCGCCTGGGTGATGGGCGAGCAGGGCGTCAAGCCGCTGCGTGGCGGCAAGATGGACGACGTCGTCTTCGCCGGAACCTCGGCGCGCCCGCCGCTCGGCCGGGCCGAGGTGGCGCTCACCATCGACAACAGCGACGGCACGCTGCCGATCGACTATTCCGAGGTCACCATCAGCAGGCTGCTGTTCCGGTCGGGGCAGAGCGAGTACGCCATCAACGGCGATCAGTGCCGGCTGCTCGACGTCGCCGAGCTGCTGTCCGACACGGGCCTCGGCCGGGAGATGCACGTCATCGTCGGCCAGGGGCAGCTCGACGAGGTGCTCAACGCCGGGCCGGAGGCACGGCGCGCGCTCATCGAGGAAGCCGCCGGGGTGCTCAAGCACCGGCGGCGCAAGGAGAAGGCGGTCCGCAAGCTCGACGCCATGCAGGCGAACCTGACCCGGCTGGTCGACCTCACCGGCGAGCTCGGCCGGCGGCTCAAGCCGCTCGGCAGGCAGGCGGAGATCGCCAAGAAGGCAGCGGTCATCCAGGCCGAGCTGCGGGACGCCCGGCTGCGCCTGCTGGCCGATGACTACCAGTCGCTCGCCGCCGAACTGGAGCGGGATCAGGCGGACGAGGCGGCGGCCGCCCAGCTGCGGGCCGTGCTCGAGACCGCGCTGACGCAGGCGCGCACGGACGAGGCGGGGCTCGAGGCCGCCGAGCAGCAGCACGCGCCGCGGCTCGCGGCCGCCCAGGACGCCTTCTTCGCCCTGTCCGGGCTGGCCGAGCGGATGCGCGGCGTCCTCGGGCTGGCGACCGAGCGGCAGCGGTACCTGTCCGTCCCGGAGCCGGCCAGGGCCGGGCGGGATCCCGATGAGCTGGACCGGGAGGCCGCGCAGCTGCGCGCCGCGGAGCGGGAGCTGACCGACCGGCTCGGCCGCGCTCGGGAGCAGCTGACCGCGGCCGTCGCGGAGC
>JASHPF010000209.1 GCA_030038295.1 Streptosporangiaceae bacterium | reverse complement strand
CCGAGTTCGTGGATCGAGTCGAGCGCCTGGCGGGACTGTTCGCTGACCTCGGCGTGCAGCAAGGCTCGACGGTGACCATCGGCCTGCCCAACTCGCTCGGGCACGTGGCGAGCGTGTTCGCTGCGCTGGCCGTGGGTGCGGCGCCGATGCCGATCTCCGACCGGCTGCCACCGGCCGAGCGCGCCGCTCTCATCGAGCTTGCGGATCCGGCGCTCGTTGTCGGGGCACCCCAGGAGGAGACCGCCGGCCGGGTGTCGCTGCCAGTCCTGCCCGAGCAGTTACCGGCCGGCGCGTTCACGCCGGCCATGGCACCGGTGACCAGGATCATCGCCAGCGGGGGGAGCACGGGCCGGCCTAAGTTGATCGTCATGCCCACGTCGGCCGTGTTCGAGCGCGTACCCGCCGCCGCTGGCGTGCTTGGCCAGCGTGCTGATGGCTGTGTGCTGACTACCGGACCGCTGTCGCACAACGCGCCGTTCACCACGACTGTGTCCGGGGTGGTGCTTGGCAACCATGTGGTGCTCACGCCCAGGTTCGACGCGACGCACGCGCTGCGCCTGATCGAGCGGCACGGGGTGACGTGGGCATTCCTGGTGCCGACCATGATGCTGCGAATCTGGCGGCTGCCGGAAGCGGACCGACTCGGCGCCGACGTTTCTTCCCTCGAGGCGGTCTTGCACGGCGCCGCCCCGTGTCCGGCGTGGCTGAAGCACGCATGGATCGACTGGCTCGGCGCCGAGAAGGTGCTCGAACTGTACGGAGGCACCGAGTTGCAGGCGCTGACAGTGATCAACGGTCGCGAGTGGCTCGACCACCGGGGCTCTGTCGGCCGGCCAGTGATCGGCGAGATGGAGGTACGCGACCCCGACGGTCACCCGGTACCCGCCGGGACCGAGGGCGAGATCTGGATGCGCCGGGGCCCCGGTGCCCCGCCGACCTACGAGTACATCGGCGCTACCGCCCGCAGCGCCGGCGACGGCTGGGAGTCGCTCGGCGACATCGGCATGGTCGACGCCGACGGCTACGTCTACATCACCGACCGCATGGCTGACATGATCCTGGTCGGCGGGGCGAACGTCTATCCGGCCGAGATCGAGGCGGCGCTCGACGAGCACCCCGCGGTGCGGTCCTGCTGTGTGATCGGCCTGCCTGACGAGGACCTGGGCAACATTCCCTACGCCATTGTCGAGCTAGCCGAACCCGTCGACGACGCGGACCTGCTGGCCCACCTGCGCCAGCGGCTGGTCCCATACAAGCTGCCCCGCGCATTCGAGCGGACATCCACCCCGGTGCGCGACGAGGCCGGCAAGGTCCGCCGCTCACGGCTCCGGGCCGAGCGGATCGCCCGGCACACCGGTGCGGACTGAAACGGCTCACGGCGCGGTCTCGGTCCCTATAGTCGCGGCCCGTTAGCCTGCTCGATGCGGCGGCGGCCCGCCAGCGGCGTGCCGGTCAGGCCTGCTCCGACGGCTCGGCCGGGCCGGAGTCACCGGGCGCCTCGCGGGACGGGGCTATCCTGTTCAGCCAGCAGACCGGGCACAGCACGTGCGGCCGTTCGTGGCGGCCCTGCTCGTGCTCCCATGCGAAGTAGGCCGCGCCGCCGACCAGCAGCACGTTGAGGCCTCCGCCAAAGGGAAGCCCGGGGACTCTCGGTATCCGGCGGATCATCGCGGTTCACCTGCCCATCGATAAGGCGGCGCGATCAGGGGCGATAGCAACACAACCTGCCGGTTCCAGTGTGACACCATCTGGCAGACTTCGAGGGGATCGACGGTCTGGAGGTAGACCCGGTGACGCCACCCCCCGCTGGCGGGGCAGCCATGAGCGGCATGCCGTCGGGCACCGTGACGCTGTTGTTCACTGACGTAGAAGGCTCCACCCGGCTGTGGGACGCCGAGCGGGACGCGATGGCGACCGCGCTGCGCCGCCACGACGAGATCCTGCGCGGCGCGATCGAGCAGGCCGGGGGGTACGTCTTCAAGACCGCGGGCGACTCGTTCTGCGCGGCGTTCTCCGCCGCCCGGGCGGGGCTCGACGCCGCGCTCGCCGCGCAGCGGAGCCTGGCCGCCGAGTCGTGGCCGACCAGCCGGCCACTCGTGGTGCGGATGGCGCTGCACGCAGGGGTTTGCGAGGAGCGCGACGGGGACTACTTCGGGCCGGCCGTAAACCGGGCCGCGCGATTGCTGACGGTCGCCAGCGGCGGCCAGGTGCTGGTGTCCGGGGTCGCCGCGGAGCTGTTGTCAGATGAGCTGCCCGACGGCGTGGGCCTGCGCGAGCTTGGGACGCAGCAGCTCAAGGACCTGACTCGGCCGGAGCGGATCTACCAGGTCGAGGCTCCGTTCCTGACCGCGGGGTTCCTGACCGGGCGGCCGCCCGTGCCCGCGCCGAACCAGCCCGGCCGGACGACCGAGCTGCGGGCCTCGCACGCCGACCGGGACCGAGTCGTCGAGGTGCTGCGGATAGCCGCCGGCGACGGCCGACTGACCGCCGACGATCTCGACCAGCGGCTGGAGCTCGCGCTGACCGCCCAGACGGTGGCGGAACTCGAGCCGCTGCTCGCCGACCTGACGCCGGCTACCGGGCCAGCGGTGCGGGACCTGGCGCGGATCGAGTGCGGCTCCGGCGCCGCCAGGCGCGACGGGTCCTGGCTGGTGCCGCGTCGGCTGGAGATCCACGTCGGCAGCGGCTCGGTCCGGCTTGACTTTCGCCAGGCCGTGATCGCCGTTCCGGAGCTGCAGATCGATGCCCAGATCGCCAGCGGCAGCCTGAAGCTCATCACCCGGCCCGGCATCGTGGTGGACGCGGATGACGTGACCGTAGGCACCGGCAGCGTCAAGGTAGTCCCGTCGCCCGGACCGGACATCCCGGTGGAGCTGCGGGTGAGGGTCTCCGGCCGGATCGGCAGCGGCTCCGTCTCCGCCCGGCCCGCCCGGCGTGGCTGGTGGCGCGCGCTGTGGCGGCGTCTGCTGCGCCGACCCGCTGACGACAGCCGGCCAGCACTGCCCGGAGCCCTGTGACCGACTACGACATCGTGCTGCGCGGCGGCCGCGTGATCGACCCCGACTCCGGACTCGACGCCGTCTCGGACGTGGCGGTGTCGCAGGGCCGGGTCGTTGCCATCGGCGCCATGCCAGCGCCGGCGCGGCTCGACCTGGACGTCACGGGCCACGTCGTCACGGCCGGGTTCGTCGACGTGCACAGTCACGTCATGGATATCGCCGGCCTGCGGCTGCGGGCGCTCGATGGCGTCACCTCGGCGTTCGAGCTCGAGGCCGGGGTGACACCGGTCGAGCCCGCGTACCGGCAGGCGGCGGCCGAAGGCCGGCCGATCAACTACGGGTTCGCGGCGTCCTGGGCACTGGCGCGAATGGAGGCGGTAGGCGGCGTCACGCTGGCGGCGGGCCTCGGCACGTTCATGGCGAACATCGCAACTCCGGCCTGGCAGCGCCCGGCCACGCCGCAGCAGATCAGCCAGATCCTCGACCGGCTGTCGGCGGACCTGGCCGGCGGAGCGCTCGGCCTCGGGATGCTGCTCGGATATGCACCCGGCGCCAGCCCGGCCGAGTACCTCCGCGTCGCCGAGCTCGCGGCAGCGGCCGGAGTGCCGACGTTCACCCACGCTCGCGACCTCGTCGAGGTCGTCCCGACGACCCTCATGGACGGCGCCGAGGAGATCGCCCGGGCGGCCGCCGAAACCGGCGCCCACATGCACTACTGCCATCTCAACTCGACTTCGCTGCGGCATATCGACCGGGTGCTCGACGTGGTCGGACGGGCGCAGGCCGCGGGATTGCGGGTGACGACCGAGGCTTACCCGTACGGTTCGGGGATGACGGGCATCGGCGCGGCGTTCCTGGCGCCCGAGCGGCTGCCCGAGCGGGGTCTCACTCCGGCCGATCTCACCTACGCACCGACCGGCGAGCGGGTCGGAACTGAGGAACGGCTCCGGACTCTGCGGGCCGTCGATCCCGGCGGGCTGGTCATCATCAGGCACCTCGACGAGGACGACCCGGCAGACCGGACCGTGCTGCTCCGGTCGCTGGTCTTCCCCGACGCCATCGTGGCGAGCGATGCGATGCCGCTGACCTGGTCGGGCGGCGTTCCCGACCCGATGACGTGGCCACTGCCCGGTACCGCCTTCACCCACCCTCGCACGGCAGGAACGTTCTCACGCGCGCTGCGGCTGCTGGGCTCCGGCGACGGCCCGCTCGGCCTGACCGAGACGCTGCGGCGGTGCAGCCTGTTGCCGGCCCGGCTGCTCGAGACCCGTGCGCCCGCGATGCGGCGCAAGGGCCGACTGCAGCCAGGCAGCGACGCCGACGTCGTGGTGTTCGACCCTACGACGGTCAGCGACCAGGCGACCTACGCGCAGAGCACCCGGACATCGGCCGGCATCAGGCACGTCCTGGTGAACGGCGAGCTGGTAGTTCGCGACGGGGCGATCGTGACCGCCGCGCTCCCCGGTCAACCGGTGCGCGCGGCGGCGCACTAGCGGTCCCGACCCGCGGCCCGTTTCAGCGTGCCCGCCGCGGCGAGGACCTGCGGCGCGCGGTATTCAGATCACGGCGCTGTAGGCGTTCAGCGCGGGCTGGCCGCCGAGGTGGGCGTAGAGAACCGTGGCGGCCGGATCGATCTCGCGGCGGGTGACCATGTCGATCAGCCCGGCCATCGACTTGCCTTCGTAGACCGGGTCGGTGATCATGCCCTCGGTGCGAGCGGCGACCCGCATCGCGTCCAGCGTGGCGTCGTCCGGGATGCCGTACGTGCCCGCGTGATAACGCTCGTTCAGCTCGACCTCCGCGTCGGCCAGCTCTCGCTCGACGCCGATGAGCCGGGCGGTCTGGCGCGCGATGCGGGCGACCTGCTCGCGGGTTTCGGCCGGTTTCGCCGATGCGTCGATGCCGACGATCCGGCGCGGCCGACCGCCCGCGTCGGCCAGCGCAGCAAAGCCGGCGATCATGCCGGCCTGAGTGCTGCCGGTCACCGAGCAGACCACGATCGTGTCGAAGAACGTGCCAAGCTCGCGTTCCTGCTCGGCGACCTCGAACGCCCAGCCGGCGAATCCCAGTCCGCCCAGCGGATGATCGGACGCGCCCGCGGGGATCGCGTACGGCCGACCGCCCGACTCTTCGATCTCCCGCAGCGCCTCCTCCCAGCTCTCCTTGAAGCCGATGCCGAATTCCGCGGGCACGAGCCGCACGTCCGCCCCGGCCAGCCGGCTGATCAGAATGTTGCCGACCTTGTCGTACACCGAGTCCGGCCAGTTCACCCAGCTTTCCTGGATGAGCACGCAGCGCAGGCCGACCCGGGCGGCGACGGCCGCGACCTGACGGGTGTGGTTGGACTGCACGCCGCCGATGGACACCAGCGTGTCGCAGCCCTTGGCGAGCGCATCGGCGACCAGGTACTCCAGCTTGCGGGTCTTGTTACCGCCATAGGCGATCCCCGAGTTGCAGTCCTCGCGTTTTGCCCACACCTGCGCGCCGCCCAGGTGAGCGGACAATCGCTCCAGCGGATGCACCGGCGACGGGCCAAATAGCAGCGGATACCGCTCAAACGAGCCGATCGACATCGCTCCTCCCGCCTCCGTGCTAGCCCACGTAGTTGGCATCATCGGCCGGGAACGGACTGGCCAGCAAGACATGCCCGCCGCAGCGCTAATCGGGACGGGCGGCGCGCGGGTTGACGCCCAGTGACGGATCGGGGGGCGGATAGACACGACCGAGGCTTCCCGGCCCGACACGGATGATCGGCGGCCGGTGCCGGGCCGCGACGACCTTGTCTGTCGACCACGGCGCGGGCGGCGCGTAGAGGTATGCGCAGAGGGCCAGCAGGACGTCGTCATACTGCGCGCGACGCGAGCGGAACCGGTCATAGGCCGCGGCCGCGTCGCTCACGACCGGCACGCCGGCCGCCGTGAGCTCCTGGCATGCGCCGATGACCTCGTCGCGCGTGACGGCGATCGTCGCGGCCCCGGCGCGCTCGTACGGGATGCCGAAAAAGTCGGCGACGTGCCGCAGTGAGACGATCCCGGCGTGCAGGCACATGCCGGCTTCCGGGCCCCACTCGGCGTCGACAGCGGCCAGCGCGAGCGCGGCAGCATCGAGGATGGCACCGGCCGCGGTGATCCAGGACTTATCGGTCTGCGGTGAGTGGAAGAACCCCAGGACCGGGAAGCTGGTATGGCTCTCGCTCACGTCGACGAACCAGTCTTCCCAGGCCTGCCACGTCTCGCTGAGCACGGTCTGCGGCCCGGCCGGACGCCACAGCCGGCTCAGAATGGCTGGTCCGGCGGGCGGCAGCCCGGTGCGCATCGCGAGCTTGGTGACGAGCGCCTCCCGCCGTGAGAAAGCGGCATAGATGCTCGGCAGATAGCCGATGATCAGGGCCAGTAGCGCAAGTGCGAGCGCGGCCTCGATGTAGGCGGCAGCGCTCGCGCCGACTCCGGCGGACGACACGCCGAGCGTGGTCAGCGCGGACGCCGACGCGCCGAACGGCCGCCCGGCGGGGCCGCCCGCGAGTCCCCACTGAATGCCGACCCCGGCGAGATAGACCGCGCCGAGCCAGGCGACCAGGAGCGCCAGGAGCAGGCGGATGGCCAGGCCGGCCGTGCGACGGTCCAGCTCGCCCGCCGAGGACGCACGCCCTGCCCGCCACGCGGTCGGCATGTCCAGCACACGGAAAACGACCCTGGCGAAGCGATCAGGGACGCCGCGCGGCACGACGACCGTACGGATCGCCGAAGTCACCGCCGCCACCGCCAAGGCCGTGGCCGCCAAGGCCACGACGACCCGCCCCAACGTCAGCAGCATGCCGCTTAGATGCCCGTCCGCTCCACCTGGCTACCCGGCCCGCATAGACGCTAGCCGACCCCGCGCACGTGCTCGACGCTGAACTCGCCCGACCCGGCTCGCAGCACGCCCACGACGTCGATCCTGATCTGCTCGAAGACGAGACCGTGTGCCCGCACCCAGGCCACCGCGAGCCGGCGCAGCCGCCGGGCCTTGGGCTTCGTCACCGCTTCGAGCGGCGTGCCGAACCGCACGCCGGATCGGGTCTTGACCTCGCAGATGACCAGCGTGCGGCCGTCCAGGGCGACGATGTCGATCTCGCCGTCGGCGCAGCGCCAGTTGCGGGCCAGCACGGCGAGGCCGGCCTCCGCCAGGTACCTCGCCGCTACCTGCTCGCCTTGCTGCCCGAGCACGTCCTTCGCGTTCACGCCGACCACCTCCGCGTGCCACGGTGCCGCGGCGGGGCGGGCGGCGGGAGTGCGGCGTCGTCGCCTGTGGACAACAATGGCCGGCCAGCTGACGGCGGGGACCATCGCGAGGGTTTCGGTGGATAACTGGCCGAGAACGTCAGCCGCGGCCGTCACCATCACGCCATGGAGCAGCAGTAGCACCTGCGACCGGACGCTCGACCGCGTGGCGGACGGCCCGCGTTCCCTACTTAGGGTCGGGAATCTCCAGGTCGCTCTTCGCGAGCTCCTCGACGTTGACGTCCTTGAACGTAACCACCCGGACGTTCTTGACGAAACGTGCGGGCCGGTACATGTCCCACACCCACGCGTCCTGCATGGTGACCTCGAAGAACACCTCGCCGTTGTCCGCCTGGCGCACGTTGAGCTCGACCTGGTTGGTCAGGTAGAACCGCCGCTCCGTCTCCACCACGTGCGTAAAGAGGCCGACCACGTCGCGGTACTCGCGGTAGAGCTGGAGCTCCATCTCGGTCTCGTACTTCTCGAGATCCTCCGCGCTCATGTTCTCCCCTCCGATCAGGCGTCGCGGGCCAGAGCCGCGAAACCTGCCGTCGGCCAGCCATGCTCGTCGATGACGTCAACGATAGGGCCATTCTGCCCACTGCCAGGCCCGTAGCACGAGTCCGCGCGGTCTTCGTTGCCCGGATCGCGGCCAGCGTCCACGCTGAAGGCCAGGTCAGCGCCCAGGTCAGCGGCCAGGTCAGGGGCCAGGTCAGCGCCTACATCAGCGCCGAGGCCCGCATCCGGCGGAATGCCGTCCTCGCCCGCCATGGCGGCGGCGACGTCGGCCGGCCGGCACCCCCGCACGTTGACGAACGACATCCGGTGCTCGGGGCATGGACCGTAACGCGCAAGCGCACGCATGTGCGCGGGCGTCGAATACCCTTTATGCCGGGAAAATCCGTAATCAGGGAACGTCTCGTGCAGCTCGCGCATGAGCGCGTCCCTGGTGACCTTGGCCACCACCGACGCCGCCGCGACACAGGCCGCCACCTGGTCGCCCTTCCACATGGCGAGTGCCGGAGCCGACAGCCCGCGCACCGGGAAGCCGTCCGTGAGCACGTACCCCGCGCGGTCCGTCAGGCCGGCCAGGGCCCGCCGCATCCCGGCCACGTTGCAGACATGCAGCCCAATCCGGTCGATCTCGCCCGCCGGGATGACGACGACGTCCCAGTCCAGCGCGGCGTCCATGACCTGGGCGTAAGCAGTGTTTCTGGCCTGAACCGTCAGCGCCTTGGAGTCGGCGAGTTCGGTCAGCCTGGCGATGCGGGACGGTTTGAGGATCACCGCGGCGACGACCAGCGGCCCGGCGCACGCGCCGCGGCCCGCCTCGTCGACGCCCGCCACCGGCCCGAGGCCGGCCCGGTCGAGGACCCGCTCGTACCCGCTGAGACCGCTGTCCCGGCGGGGCGTGAACCCGAGCGGGCGGCTTGGCGCCGGAACCTCGGGCAGGTGCGCCGCCCTCGGCTGGG